>JBOGJX010000373.1:0-12807 GCA_050745285.1 Terriglobia bacterium | reverse complement strand
CCGCCGAGGGCCGGGCCTATTGGCCCATGAGCGCTGGTTGCAGGAAGAGCGTAACGATGAGAGGAGTTGGGAGAATGAAAAGGAACAAGGTTGCCCAAACGTTTTTCGCGTTGCTGTTGTCGTTGGTGTTTGCCGGAATGGGTCGCGCCCAAACATCGACCGCATCGGTTACAGGTGTGGTGACGGATTCCCAAGGCAATGCAATTGCCGGAGCCACGGTAACAGCCACCAACACCAAGACGGGAATATCCAACAAAGCTGAGACCAGCGCCTCGGGCGTGTACACCATTCCTCTGCTGCCGCCAAGTCATTACACCGTTCGCGCCGCGCAGACAGGCTTCGCCCCGACTGAGCAGAATGGCATTCAGCTCGAAGTCAACCAGGTGGCGACGATTAATTTTCTGCTTAAGGTTGGCGCGGTGCAGCAAACGGTTACGGTGCAGGCTTCCGCGCAACCGTTGCTGACTACGCAGTCCGGGACGGGGCACGTGCTCGAGGAAGTACAAATTCAGAACCTGCCCTTGCAGGACCGCGACGTTTTCACTTTCGTCAACCTGATGCCCGGCGTCGTCCAGGTGGCCAAGGTGGGATCGGTGGGAAATCGGAACTACTTTGACTCGGTGTTTTCGGTCAACGGTGGCCGCGCCAGCACTAACGAAGTGCTGCTCGACGGTGTTCCGGACACCATTGGCGATTTCAACGGCATCGCCATTGTTCCACCCCTCGGCTCCGTGCAGGAATTTAAGCTGCAGGAGGGCGATTATGGCGCGGAGTATGGGCGCAGCGGTGGCGGCATTGTCAACCTGGTGACGCGGTCCGGAGGTAATCAACTCCATGGGGAACTCTATGAGTACTTCCAAAACAGCGCACTGAACGCAAACGGCTGGCAGGCCAACGAGACACATTCCCGGAAAGTGGTGAACCAGCGAAACCACTTTGGAGGGGACATCGGCGGCCCCGTGGTCATTCCGCATCTCTACAATGGCAAGAACAGGACATTTTTTTTCTTCGATTATGAAGGGCGGCGTCAAGGCGACCCGTTCAGCTTGATTACCTCGGTTCCAACGGCTGCGGAGCGCATGGGCAACTTTTCGGGTTTGGTCAACGCCAAGGGCAAGCCGGTGACGATATACAATCCCCTCAGCAGCACGCCCGTGCCCGGACAGCCCGGCCAGGACAGCCGCACCGCTTTCGCCGGCAATAGCATTCCCCAAACCATGTTTGACCCCGTGGCCGCAAAGATCATCAACTATTGGCCGCAGCCCAACCTGCCCGGCGACTCGACCGGTTCCAATAACTACGGATTCAGCGGCAAAACGAGCTTGCGCGAAGATATTTTTGACGTCCGTATCGACCATCAGATTTCGCAGCGTAACCAGATCTTCGGGCGCATCTCTTACGAAAAGCGGCAATCCGTTCAGGACAACTACCTGGGCACCGTGGCCTCGAGCGCGCGGCGCATTATCGACAATTTCCGCAACGTAGTGCTGGGAGATACGTTCACTATTTCTCCAACGTTGATCAATGATGTCCGGCTCGGCTACACTCGGGCGCACGCCAACCAGAAGCCTTTCAGCACCGGGTTCGATCCCACCACGTTGGGGTTCCCATCGTTTATCAAGGACCGGTCGAACCTCCTCGTTTTTCCCGACGTTGCAGTCAGCGGCAACACGGATTTGACCGAGCTCGGCGCCCGGGGATTTAACGACCAGCCCCGCAACACGGCGGCGGTGTTCGAAAGCCTGGTGAAGGTCCATGGCAGCCACACCTTCAAGATGGGGTTTGATTACGAGCTGCTTAATTTCAATCCGTTTCAGATTTTCTCTTCTGTTGGCACCTACGGCTTTGACGGATCGGCAACCACCGGACCCCTTGCCTTGCCGTCCGGCCAGGGCACAACCCTCACTTCGGGCGCCGGGTTCGCTGATTTTCTGCTGGGTGATTACAGCGGCGCCACCTATGAGTTTCAGTCGCCGATTACCATCTTTCACCGCTATTACGCGGCATATTTCCAGGATGATTGGAAGGCAACGCGCAAGTTGACATTGAACCTGGGAATACGATGGGCTCTCGAGACGGGCACGCAGGAAAAATACAACCGCCTGACCTACTTCGATTTCAATGCCCCGAACCCGCTTGCCAGCAATCCGCAGGTTGCCGCCGCGTTCCCGAATCTCCGGGGGCTGCTTTCATTCACAGGCCATGGCAATCCGGAAACGGAATGGAATTCACCCACGCACAATTTCGCGCCGCGCGTGGGCTTGGCCTATATGATCAATGACAAGACGGTGTTTCGCGGCGGGTACGGCATCTTCTATCTGCCCTTGTCGCTTGAGCCCACGGGGGCCTTGGGCATTAACCGCGATATCGATTCTTCGCAGCCTGATCCCTACACGCCTTCGCTTTCTTTTTCGAATCCTTTTGGGGGCAGCCTGCCGGCCATCCTCGGAAGCTCAGAAGGCGCTCTCACCAACATTGGCTTGGGCATTCAAGCTATCACGCGTGACCTTGCTCCGGCCTACAACCAGCAGTGGGACGTTGCCCTGCAGCGCTCACTACCGAAGAACTTTGTGGTGCAGGCAGCTTACGTGGGTAGCCACGGCGTCCACCTGCCGATGGAGGGACTTGCGGTGAACCAGGCCCCACCCTCCGCGATGGGGTTGGGGTCGGCGTTGAACAAGAAGGTCGCCAACCCATTCCACGGTGTTATTACGGACCCGAACTCCAATTTGAGCGATCCCACCGTGACCCAACTCCAGTTGTTACGGCCGTTTCCGGAGTATTCCAGCGTCAACTGGTTCCGGCCCGACGTTGGCGCCAGCAACTATCAGGCGCTTCAGTTGACCGCCGAACACCGCTTCTCCGGCGGCCTTTCCTTCCAGAGCTCTTACACAGTCTCAAAAAGCCTGGACCTCGGCGGCGAAGGAAACGGCGCGGCGTTTTTCGATCCCACCTCCGTGCAGAACGTCTATGATATGGCGGCGGAGAAATCACTCTCCGATCAGGATATCCCGCAGCGCTTTGTGGCCAGCGCCGTCTACTACCTTCCGTATGGGCGGGGGCGGCGTTTCGGGTCGCACGCTTCGGGCGTGGTGGACGCGATTCTGGGAGGCTGGCAGGTGAGCGGCATTCAGGTTGTTCAGAGCGGGACGCCCATCACCTTGGTGGCCAACAACGTTGCGGGCGTTGGCAATTCGCGCGAGCGGCCGAATGTGGTCCCCGGCATTGACCCTCACATTTCTACGGGCCAAGCTGAGGCGAACGTGCGAAACGGTCTCCCGTGGTTTAATACCGCGGCGTTTTCCATTCCCGCCCGCTTTACCTTTGGGAACGCTTCCCGAACCATCGGGCAAATTCGGACCGACCGGTACAAGAACACGGACTTTACGCTGGCAAAGGTGTTCTCTTTGAACGAACGTTTCAAGTTGCGGTTTGAAGGCGAATTCTTCAACCTCTTTAACCAGACGGTCTTCAGCGGACCTTCCACTAACGTGAATTCACCCACGTTTGGCAAGGTTTTCGGGCAGTCCAACGAGCCGCGGTTGATCCAGTTTGCGTTGAACCTGAGCTTTTGACGCGGCTATCGCGGCGGTGGGTAGCCACGGCACGAAGTTTGTGCCGTGGGCTTTTGCTGAAAACGTTTTTGCTTGCACGGGAAGGGCGGGGTTTTAACCCCGCCCTAAAATGTGGTAGAGAAAATAGAAGAGTTGTTTTTGCTTTATTTCCGGTGCGGCTGAAACGCCGCCGTTCCAGACACTTTTTCAGCATCCTGTCTGTTGTATTGACAAACCCACGGCACACAAAGCGTGCCGTGGCTACCGCTCAGAACCGCAGTCCGATGATTTTTCCGCAACCCGGCCAGAAAACCTTGGACAAACACAGTTACCACGCACCACCCTTTGCCGGGGGTCTGCGCCTTTTTGCGTTCACTCTCGCTATTTTTCTGCTTATCGGCGCAGGATCTCCGCTTCGAGCGAGGGCGCTGAATAAAACAGGGCAGGTTCAAGTGCTCGATGTGATGCGCGTCAGCGCGGAGCGGCCCGCTTCTTCCGCCGTTCTGACGATCACCTTGCCTTCCGCACCGCAGGAAATCTCTTGTGATGTTCTTGTCGCCGGCGCGAGCACGGGCGGCGTGGCCGCTGCCCTGGCAGCGGCCGTGGGCGGGCACAGCGTTTGCCTTACAGAAGAGACGAATTGGATTGGGGGCCAGATGACCGCCCAAGGCGTCTCAGCATTCGACGGTAATCGCTACATGGAAACCACGGGTGCAACCGCGAGTTTCGGAAAACTTCGGCAGGGCATTCGAAGCTATTACAAGCAGCACGGAACCCTCTCGGTCCTCGGGGCGAGCGAAAAGCATTTCAATCCCGGCAACTGCTGGGTCAGCGCGCTCTGTTTTGAAGCGCCGGTGGCTTTGAAGGTTCTCAACTTGATGCTCCAGCCCTACGTGACCAAGGGCCTTCTGCGTATTTTCTTGCGGACCAAAGTCGTGAAGGTTGAGCGGAGGGGGGACCGCATCAACTCCGTCCTGACTTACAATTTTCGAAGTCATCGCTGGCTGAAAATCAAGGCGCGATATGTTTTGGACGCGACGGATACGGGCGAGTTGCTGCCGCTCGCGGGGGTTGAATACTCGACGGGCGCAGAGCCGCGCAGTCAGACAGGCGAGCCGCACGCACGCGAGGGTGAGGGCGATCCCAACGATATTCAGAGTTTTACGTATACGTTCGTCTTGGCTCGTGATCCCGGCCAGAACCACCGGATTCCGCAGCCGCCCGAGTATGAAGCGCACCGGCAACATCAGCCTTACACCATGACGCTTGATTATGGGCATGGGAAGTTTCTCACCTACCAAGTATTCCAGAAGGCGCCGCATACCCCGGGTTCTTTTTGGACTTACCGCCGCTTGATTGCATCCGCCAATTTTACAGGCCCGGGGGAGCCGCGTGAAGTTTCAATGATCAACTGGCCCGGCAACGACTATTGCGGCCCCAGCCTACTCTCGAACAACCCATTGCAACAGGCGCAGGCATTACGCGAAGGGAAGCTGGCGGCGCTCGGTTTTGTCTACTGGCTGCAAAATGAGGTTCCGCGCGACGATGGCCGTGGCAAGGGTTATCCCGGCCTGGAGCTCGTGGATTCGGCGCTCGGCTCATCCGATGGTCTCTCGCAATTTCCCTACATCCGCGAGTCGCGCCGCATCCACGCCCTGAAAACGATCACGGAGCAGGAGATCTCATCGCTCGATCAGAAGGGGCCGCGGGCCGCGCCCTTCGCGGACTCGGCTGGGATCGGCCTCTATCCGATCGATATTCATACTTGCTCGAAGAAGGACTTCACTTCGGGAGCCAAGCCGTTCGAGCTTCCCTTGGGCGCGCTCATTCCTCTGCGCATAGATAACCTGCTCGCGGCCTCGAAGGACATCGGGACCACTCATATCACGAATGGCGCTTATCGATTGCATCCCATTGAGTGGGCAATTGGCGAGGCTGCGGGAACAGTGGCCGATTTTGCCTTGGACCATGGGGTGACACCAAGGCAAGTTGATCAGAACAAAACTCTCACTCAGAAGGTCCAGTTGGACTTGCTGCGCCATGGCGCGCCACTCTATTGGTTTGACGACCTTGAGATGTCCAACCCAGCCTTTGCCGCCGCTCAGTTCCTTGCCGTCCGCGGAATCTTCGGGCCGGATGGCAAAAATCTTCACTTTCACCCGGGCGATCCCATCACGCGCAGGGAGGCGATATTCGCCCTGGGGCGCGCATTGGGCCTGGAACCACAACTGTCGAATAATGACGAAGCGCCGCCTTCCAACCGCGCGCCGGGAGACTCGCTCGCCGCGATAGCGCTGGACCTGGTTCACAAGGGATTCCTGCCCGCGGCGTTTTTGGATGCTTCGGCAATGGACCGTGACCTCAAATGGCCTGATCTGCAAATGGCATGGCGGAAACTCAAATTGAATCCACCTGTGTCTCACGATGGGCAGGAGCCGAACCGGTCCGATTTTGCCATTTGGCTGGAACAAGCTTATCTGCGTCACGCCGGGCTTCCGATCCCCCCTCCCCGAGGCCGGAGGTAGAGCAGAGTTTTGTTTTTGAAACTCTGCGGCATTTTTGTCCGGAGCAGGGAAAAGCCGCAGGGTTTTAAAAGCAAAAACTCTGCGCTACAACGTACCAGTTTTCGACGTATAACAAGGTGCGGATCTGAGGGAGCAGGTCGGCGCTACGTTCCCAGACAATATTTTGTTAACATCCCTGGGGTGAATTGCAGGCCGGACCAGCAATCCAACAAAGGGAGCTATGAACTTCACGACATCGGTTTTGGTTTTGGGGATTACGTTCGCCATCATCTCGGGAATCATGAACGGGACTTTTTCCCTGCCCATGAGGTATCTCGGGAGGTGGTCGTGGGAGAACGTATGGGCAATGTTCATCGTGGTTTCGTGCGTGATCATGCCCATCGTCATCGTTGTGGTCACGGTTCCCGGTTTCGCGCATGTGCTTGCGAGCGCTCCACCAAGGGCGGTTGTAATGGCGTGTGTTACGGGCTTCGCGTGGGGTTTTGGCGCCATCATGTTTGGCCAAGGGGTGAGCGCGGTGGGGATTTCGATGACCAATACATTGGTGCTTGCCATCAGCGCGTCGCTTGGGTCGTTCCTACCCATCTTGCTGCTGGCTCCCGAGCGCCTCCATCAAGCGCAAGGCAAGGCGATCATCCTCGGCACGCTCATCGGTATTGCCGGCATTGTGTGTTGTGGCTACGCGGGCTTCCTGAAGGAAAGGAGCCAGAAAGGCGAGGAGGAAATGGCGCGGGGTAAGATGGTAGGCCAGGCGCGCCCGTTCGGCATTGGCCTATGGCTTTGCATCGGAGCAGGACTGCTCTCCGCCATTTTCAATATCGGCTATAGCTTGGCGCAACCCGTGCTTGAGACCGCGGTCCGCATGGGGCATAGCGCCTTCGCGGGATCGAACTTGATTTGGTTGTTGATGCTTACGAGCGGCGCCGTAGCCAACCTGTGCTTTTGCGGATACCTCTTCAAGAAAAATGGAAGTTGGAAAAAGTACGCAGTGTCAGGATCGACTTCGCTTTACGGTATGGCCATCGTGATGGGCTTGCTCTGGGGCGGCGGCACCTTTGTCTACGGATTCGCCTCGCCGAAACTGGGCAAGCTCGGGCCTGCGATTGGATGGCCGCTTTGCCTGATTGCGGGGCTTATCACGGCGAATGTTTGGGGATTCCTGACCGGTGAGTGGAAGCTGACCCACCCGAAAGATCGGCGGTGGATGATCCTTGGACTGCTCGTGCTGCTTGCGGCGATCGGCACGCTGGGGTGGTCGAGCGCGCTTGGGTAGCGGTTCCGCCGCAACCCACGGTCAGGAGGTTTCCTATGACTTGCGGCGGGAGATCACGGTGGCGCTATAACGGTCGCCGCGGAAGAGGGAAAGCCCGTATTCGACCGGAGCGCCGTCAGCGCTGTATACTTTGCGCCTCATGAAAAAAAGCGGGGAACCGCGCCGCACCTGGAGCAGGTCCGCCTCGCCTTTGCCCGCGGCGCGCGCCTCGAGCACTTCTTCGGACCAGTCGAGCTTTACGCCGTAGTGGGCTTCAAGCGTGGAATAGAGCGACTTATTCTCAAGGTCCTGCCGCTCCAGGCCGCGAAAAAGGCGGGCAGGGAGATACGAAGTCTCAACGCCCACCGGCTGGTTATCCGCGAGCCGCAAGCGTTGGATCTTGTATACTTCAGCATCCTTATCCAGCTTCAGCGCCGCGGAGATCTCAGGCTCCGGAAGGACGGACTCGATCACCAGCAGCTTCGACGACGGCTTCAGGCCGCGGCGCGCCATCTCTTCGGTGAAACCCCGCAGTTCCTGCGTGTTTTTTTGCAGACGGCCGGCTGCCACCAAGGGCCGCTTTCCTTTGCTAACCGTGAGCAAACCTTCCGCCCGCAGGATTTGAAAGGCTTGGCGCACGGTCATTTTGCTGATGCCCAGGTCGCTGGAAATCTCACCCTCGGACCAAAAGGGTTGGCCGGGGGGAATCTTTCCGGACTGGATCATTTCCCTCACCTGGTCCGCAATTTGCCGGTAAAATGGGACGAAGCTGGTGCGGTCTAAACTGATCGCAGCGGGTGGAATGGGTGGTTTTGGCATTTCAGGTAGTGTGCCCATCGTATTGCCATCTCTAGCCATCCAGCTTGCTGCCTGAGTATAACTGCGTTAGAATCAAAAATCAACGAATGAAATATATTATGGAAAGCGCGCGGCTAACCTGGATTTGTCACCAGGCGGGCCGGAGGGCGTGGTTTTAACCCCGCCCTCCGTTGGCGTATGGTAAATTTCCATAGGGACACTTCATGGGCGCACTGGCCTCTCCGGAAACGATCAGGAAGTTGAAGAGTGGACTGCTTGTTTCCTGCCAAGCGCCGAAAGGCTCGCCGCTCGATCACCCGCGCATTATAGCGGCCCTGGCGAAAGCCGCGGAGCAACACGGAGCTGTGGGCGTGCGGATCAACGGCCCGGCGAACATCCGGGCGGTGCGGTCAGCGGTTAACATCCCGGTGATCGGGATCGAAAAGCTGCGTCGAGGAAGTTCACCCGTTTACATTACACCGACCTTGGCCTCCGGCAGGCGCGTGGTCCGCGCTGGAGCCGGGATTGTCGCGCTGGATTGCACAGCGCGGCGGCGGCCCAACGGCGAACGGCTCGAGAGGATTATCGCCGAGTTGAAACGTAGATCGCACGTACTGATCATGGCTGACGTCTCAACGGTCGAGGAAGGCGTCGCCGCAGCCGGGATGGGGGTTGACCTGGTTGCAACCACGTTACACGGCTACACTGAGAACACGCATCCTCATCACCGGCCTGCCTTCGGACTGCTACGCAAGCTCGCCCAGAAGCTCCGGGTTCCGGTGATCCTCGAAGGGCGCGTACGCACTCCGGAGGACCTGCGCAAGGGGTTTGATCTGGGAGCCTATGCCGTTGTGGTGGGAACGGCCATCACGGACGTCGAGTGGCTGGTCCGCATGTTTGTGGAAGCGACGCCGCGCGCCAAACATCATCTCCCGGGCCGCCTGCAAGTGGCAGGCCGGCTTGAACCGGAAATCCCCAACGCCTGCGAGTACTCAACATGAAATTTTACCTCGCGGTTGACGGGGGACAAACCACCACGAAGGCCCTGTTAGCCGATGCGGAGGGAAAAATCCTGTCGCGCGCTTCTGCCGGCCCGAGCAATCACACAGAAGAGCCCGGCGGGCCGGAGCGCCTTTTGCGCGCCATCCGCACAGTTATTTCGAGCCTTTTCGATCAAGCTGGGATTGCGGGCGCAGAGAGTCCCGAATTCGCGGCGGCCTGCTTTGGAATGACGGGTGAGACCCGGATCAAGACCCGGATTCTCCAGGAGATTGTCCAAACGCCGCATTTGAGCGTGGTGCACGATTCGGTGAACGCTCTGGCTGGAGCCATTGCCGGCCAGCCTGGGATTATTGTCATCGCTGGCACGGGCTCGGTCGCGCGCGGCATGGATTCTCAGGGGCGCGGCATGCGGGCGGGCGGATGGGGACACCTCTTCGGTGATGAAGGAAGCGCCTATTGGGTAGGCCGCGAGGCGGTTCGCGCGGCGGCGCGTGAAACGGACGGATGGGGTGAAAAGGCGGAGATCACGCGGCTGCTTTATTCGCGCCTTGGGGTCAGCTCGGCCTACGAGCTGATGGAAAAATACTATTCGGGCCAGTTGTCCCGCGACCACCTCGCGAGCCTATCCGTGTGGGTCCACGAAGCCGCCGAGTGCGGCGACATGGTCTCGTCGAACATCCTTCAGGAGGCGGGCCGCCATCTGGCCGACGCCGCCCTTGCCATCGTCGCTCATTTGTTTGCCGGTAAAAATGCTGGGCTGGTCAAGATTTCTTACACGGGGGGTCTCTTTAAGAGCCGGTTTGCCCTTTCCGCCTTCAGGCAAGCCATTTTGAATCATCACCCAGAAGTTCAAGTCCTGCCGCCCGCCTTTCCTCCCGTTTTTGGCTCATTATTCCTGGCTTTCCGCTCGGCGGGAATTGGGATAAGCCAGGAGGTTGCCCGCTCCTGGACCGGATGAGTAGGGCGCTGCATGCCATGCCCTAGGAAGGATGTAGCGCAGAGTTTTGCATTTAAAACTCTGCGGCTTGTTTCTTGTGGTCTCCGCGTAGGAGCGCTGCTTGCTGCGCCTGGGGGCGCCCCATGGCGTGCCCCTACAACCCGTCCGTGTGGATGTAGGGTGCAGCGCAACGTTTTGCTTTTTAAAACACTGCGGCTTGTTTTCGTTTTGGATTGGCGATACCGGATCATCCGTAGGATGTAGCACAGAGTTTTGCATTTAAAACTCTGCGGCTTGTTTCTTTTCAAATTCAGGATTTCCAATTTCGCACCGGCCGTAGAGGACATGGCGATCCCGAATAAAAACCGCAGAGTTTTAAAAACAAAACTCTGCGCTACACCGGCTCTGCGGCAAGCGGCTTTATATTGACGCGCGCAAGAAATAATGGCATCAATTGTTGTTGCATTGGAGGCTGGCGCACACGCCGCGTCTGCGCCACCCGGTCAACCAATTAGGAGCACACTCCGAAGTTATGGCGAACGCACAAGACCTTTATCTTTACACACTGACGAACTCCGCGGGTATGCGCGTGGGGATTACAAACTACGGAGCCAGAATCGTTTCAATTCTTGCGCCCGACCGGAGGGGGAACACGGCGGATGTCGCCATCGGTTTCGATGAACTCGATCGCTACCTCAGCAAAAATCCCTATTTCGGCGCCATTGTCGGGCGTTATGGAAACCGGATCGCCAAGGGGAAATTCATCCTGAATGGGGTTGAATATTCGCTTCCCACGAATGGCGGCCCGAACAGTCTGCACGGGGGCACGGAGGGCTTTGACAAGAGGTTTTGGACGGCACAAGAGCCGCGTCCGGATCATCCGTCTGTGGAATTAAGTTACTTCAGTCCGGATGGGGAAGAGAGCTACCCTGGCGACCTCTCCGTCAAGGTGGCCTACACGCTGACGGATGACAGCGGTCTCCGGATTGAATACACCGCAGCGACGGACAAGGACACGGTGATCAATCTCACCAACCATACCTATTTCAACCTTGCGGGCGAGGGGAATGGAAGCATCCTGGGGCAAGAAATGATGCTTAACGCCAGCCAGTTTACCCCCATCGACGCCTCGCTGATTCCAACCGGCGAGCTTCGCCGCGTGGAAGGCACGCCCCTTGACTTCCGCAAGCCCATCGCCATCGGCCAGCGCATCGAAGAGGACGATCCGCAACTGAAGTTTGCCACGTGGTACGACCATAATTATGTTTTAGACCGGGGCGGCCCGGGATTGGCGCTCGCGGCGCGAGCCTTTGACCCTGATTCCGGCCGCGTGCTCGAGGTCTTGACTACCCAGCCCGGAGTCCAATTCTATACTGGTAATTTCCTTGACGGAACCATAAGCGGGAAGGGGGGCAAGGCATACACGCGCCGGTCGGCCTTTTGCCTCGAGACCCAACATTTCCCGGACTCACCGAACCATCCCAATTTCCCGTCGACAGTGCTCAAGCCGGGCGGGGAATACAGGCAAACCACGATTTTCAAATTCTCAACCGTGTAGCGCAGAGTTTTGCCTTTAAAACTCTGCGGTTTTTTCTTCAGGATCGTCACAAGCCGCATAGTTTTAAAGGCAAAACTCTGCGCTACATCCTGTCGCCACGGCGTCCTCGCCGTCGTGCTTTATTTTCAATCAGTTCTGTGGCACCCCATCACCTTTTACGGCGCGCGTCCATCAAAAAAGAAACAAGCCCCAAACCAAGAATTTCCTAAGAAATTTCTTAGATTTTCTGGAACGTTTCCAAAGGACTTCGGCATCCAAGCCCCAGTAGGCTAAGTGGCGGCACGAGGCTGACCCGCATATCTGGGTCTGCCGCCGAGCCGATTCTATGGGCTCCGCCGTGACCAAGAACCGCTGGAGACGGCTGGCGGAAACACGAACATTGAGTGCCCTTCGAGCGCACTCTCAATAAAAGCCGCAGAGTTTTAAAAACAAAACTCTGCGCTAGACAATCTTAAATATCCAAGATCAGAAAGGAAGAAAATTCAATGCAAAGCAAGTTTCATGCTCTAAACTTCAGGCAAAACAGGACGAAGTGGTTTGCTCTGGCCATGGGGGTGGCCTTCCTTCTGTCGAGCGCCATGCCGGTGCTGGCGAGCGGCTTGACGTACAACTTTCAGACTATCAACAATCCAAACGACCTTACGTTCAACCAGTTGCTCGGGATCAACAGCTCGGGCACGATCGCGGGCTACTTTGGGAACGGGATGACAGCCGCTACGCCCAACAAGGGATATACGGTGGCCTCGCCCTATACCTCATTCACGGACGAGAACTTCCCTGGCTCGACGCAGACGCAGGTGACCGGAATCAACACGATGGGGAACACCTCCGGGTTCTTCGTGACCAGCGCCACGACCACCATCAACGGCAACACCGTCAATGTTAACAGCGGCTTCCTGGATACCGGAGGTGTGTTCACGGCCGTGGCCGACCCTGCTTCGCAATTTAACCAGCTTCTGGGCCTGAACGACAGTGGCGAAGCAGCCGGCTTCTATATGGACCCCGCCACCGGCAACAACGTTCCCTTTACCTACAAAGGGGGCGCCTTCACGCTGTTGACGTCGCAATTTGGGACCAACAGCTTGGCGACCGGCGTTAACAACGCAGGCGACGTGACGGGATTCAACTTGACATCGGGAGACGCCTTCCTGCTGGCGGGTTCAACGCTCACAACCCTGATG
>JBOGJX010000372.1:0-3760 GCA_050745285.1 Terriglobia bacterium | reverse complement strand
TCCAATTTTAACTAAGCGTTGCATTATCAGTGCCTTAAGCTGTTGAAATCCAACTTCGCGCAAGTTGGATTTGTGCCACCTAATTTGCTGAAAACAAGCTGGTTACATCTTATATTTTATAGAGTTTGGCTAAACCCTTTGTTTTCAATTTGCGAATTCGGGATTAAGGCTCACGGTCAAAAATGCAGCATGTAAAAATTGCCCGTGCTGAAATAAAAGGAGTTAGCATAATCGGTTCTGCCTCGCTTCCATCACGCATTTTCATGAACTTTTGCGGGCCGCAGGCCCTAAATGACATACATCAAAATCAATGTATGCGCCACCCGCGGGGATCTGCCTCTGAGACCGGATTTCCGGGGTATCGACCACTTCTTAAGGATGAGGCGACTATACGGGCTAGTGAAAGTGTGTCAGAACGAGCTATGGCGTTTTCATGTCGAACGGCTGCACGGTAGTCTGGGCCGTGGACTTGAAGGGGAAGTTCTTGTAGAATTGCCCGCATGGAAAAAGTGAAATCTGGCAATCGCAGTTCTGCGGCGAAAGGCAACGGCGCTCCGAAAAACGTTGATGAATACGTTGCTGGTGTCCCGGAACCCGCCCGCAGCACCTTGAAGAAGATTCGCGCGGCGATTCGGTCCGCTGTGCCACCGGAGGCTACCGAGACGATCAGCTATCGGATTCCTGCGTTCAAGTACAAAGGAGTGCTGGTGTGGTTCGCCGCGTTTTCGAACCACTGCAGTTTATTCCCCACTGCCTCGGTTGTCGAAGCGTTTAAGAACGAACTTAAGGGTTTCTCCACATCCAAAGGGACCATCCACTTCCCCACGGACAAGCCACTGCCGACTGCACTTGTTAAGAAACTGGTGAGGGCGCGGGTCACGCAGCACGAAAGCAAGAAATGGCGCTGACCGGTTTGCCCTCGAGACCTGTTCATAACTTCAGAAGGCGGTAGATTGCCCCCGTCACCATCTAAACGGGCTCAACGCCTAGTTAACGGCTTAGTCGGGGAATTGCCCTTGGTCCGGGCGAGATCGTGGTGCAGGGGCGTGCCGTCGATGATTACCCACGATGAACGCCGTAGCGCGGGTGGCGCATACATCCCCGTCTTTGGGATGTATGCGAACTGCAAATGTGATCGCCAGCCCGACGGATGACAACTAAATCTGCGGCATTCTCTGCCGGATTACCATGAAAGAAATGCCGCAGAGTTTTAACAACAAAACTCTGCGTTACATCTGTCGGGGGGCACGGCGAACAGTGTTTGACGCCACCAACGGCGCCACAAAAATGGCGCCATTTTCCGGGCGTGACCCGGAAAGTGGGTACGATTCTACCGCATGGGTTCATCCACTTCCTGCAGCCATTCGGGGCGCTTCAGGACTTCGCGAGGACGCGAGCCGTCCGGCGCGCTGATGATACCGTCTTTTTGCATGAGATCGAGCAGCCGCGCGGCGCGCCCGTATCCCAGGCGAAGGCGCCGCTGGAGCAGCGAGGTGGAAGCTTTTCCGGATTCAACCACGATGCGGATGGCGTCCTCGTACACGGCGTCCAGGTCAGCGGAAGACTCCTCTTCCCCACCTTCATCGCTGTCCTCACGGTCGCGCAAAGGCTTCAGGAATTCTTCGTTGTATTGCGGCGTGGATTGCGACTTCCACCAGTCCACCACTTTATTAATTTCCTTTTCGAGCACGAAAGAGCCGTGCAGTCGGACCAGGCGCGAGCTTGCGGGTGGCATAAAGAGCATGTCGCCACGGCCGAGCAGGGCCTCGGCGCCGTTCGAGTCGAGGATGGTGCGGGAATCCACCTTGGAAGCCACGCGGAAGGAAATGCGCGATGGCAGGTTGGCCTTGATCAGCCCTGTGATCACGTCAACCGAAGGGCGCTGCGTGGCCAGTATCAGATGGATGCCTACGGCGCGCGCCATCTGCGCGAGGCGGGTGATGGACTCTTCCACGTTCTGCGGCTCGACCATCATCAGGTCGGCCAGTTCATCGATCACGATGACGAGATATGGCAACGGGCCTTCCGGCTGCTGTTCCCCGCCGTCAAAGAGGCTCAGGTTGGCGTCCGGCTCAAAGAGCTTGTTGTATTGCTCGATGTTGCGCACGCCTTGTTGGGCCAGTTTCTTCAGCCGCTCTTCCATCTCAAACGTGGCGCGCCGCAGAACATTGGCGGCCACCTTGGGTTCGGTGACAATCGGCGTAAACAGGTGGGGAATGCCGTCGTACAGGTTCAGCTCGATGCGCTTCGGGTCGATTAGAATCATGCGCACTTCATCGGGCGTGCACTTGAAGAGCACGGAAAGAATCAGCGAATTGATGGCCACGCTCTTGCCTGAGCCCGTTGAACCGGCAATCAACAGGTGCGGCATCTGGGCGAGATCGCCCACCTTTACTTTCCCTGTGATGTCCTTCCCCAGACAGAGCGTGAGGCGCGAGGAAGACGACGCAAACTCATTTGACTCGAGGATCTCGCGCAGGTAGATGATCTCGCGGTTCAGGTTCGGGACTTCAATGCCCACCGTGGACTTGCCCGCGATGCGCTCAATAAGGATTGACTCTGCCTTCATCGCCAGGCATAGATCGTCCACCAGATTGGTGATGCGGCTGTATTTGATGCCAGCTTCGGGTTTGAATTCAAATGTGGTCACGACGGGACCCGGATGAATCTGCGTCACCGTCCCCATAACGCCGAATTCGGCCAGCTTGCTCATCAACTGCTGGGCGCGATCGCGCAGCGCCTCTTCATTGACCCCCTGTTGGTCTTCGGGTGGCCGAAGCATGGAGGTGGAAGGCAGCTTATACCGGGTTCCCTTCCTACCTGCCACTTTGATACCGGCCGGCTTTCCTGCGACGCGCTCTTCCGCAAGGATGCGCGGCTCAATTCCGTGGCCGGAAAGCGCCGGCTCACCCAGCAGGGGCTCTAGTTCTTCCGCCTCGATGCCGTCTTCCTCATCGAGGCTTGCGGCTCGCCCACGCTGAAACGCATTCGGTGCAGCCAAGGCATCCGGCTTCTCCGTTGCGGCACTGCGGGCGCTGGAGCGCCGCGCCACAATCGGCTCTTTGCCCACAGACCTTTCCCGCGCTATTCGCTTTTCCAGTCGTTTCCGTTCGCGCGCCTCTCGCCAGGCGGACCATCGCCGCCCAACCGGCCCGAAAATAGCCGTGCCGGTCGAACGCAGGATGCCCCCCGCCCAGGAAAAGGAGAATTTGGTCACCAGAAAAAGGGAAATGAAAAACACCGTGGCGGCCACAATCATCGCCCCTACAGGATTCAGGGTTCGCACGAGGCCCGCGGCCAGGAGGTAACCCACAAGGCCGCTGCCGCGAATGAAGCCGAAGACGAGCGGAGTATGAGGGGTTAGCTCGCAAAGCGAAGCCAGCGAAACCATGAGCAGCGGGGCGCCGATGGCCTTCGCGCCCAGCGACTCGAGTGGCCGCAGCATAAGCCAACGCACCCCGGCAATGAAACAGAAAAACGGGAGAAGAAAGGCGGACCATCCGAAAATTTGCAGAAGCGCATCGGCCGCATAAGACCCGGCGATACCCACCCAATTGTGCGCCGAACCGGTTGCTACAGAAGTATCAAACGAGGGGTCCATCCGATGGTAGGAGGCGAGGCTCAGAAGCAGCAGCAGACCGAGGACACTGAGAAGAAAACCAGCCAACTCGAGACGGCGGCGGCCGTCGAGGATTGGAGGCTTAACGCGAGGTTCACGCGCCCGGCTGGCGGAGGCAGAGGATTGCATATTCAATAGAGG
>JBOGJX010000371.1:0-4040 GCA_050745285.1 Terriglobia bacterium | reverse complement strand
CGTTGACGTTAGGCGCGGCAAGCAGCGCCCCTACGCCTTTTTAGTACCCAAAATCTTCCCGAGACAGCGACGATTATAGGAAGTAATAGCTTCCGTCAGGCCGGATCAATCCTGCACGCGCCTGCCGGGGTTTATTGTGGCCCGCGGTGCGCTATCGGGCCGGCTGCGTCTTTGCGGTGGAATTCGATCCTGGAGCGGTTGCCTTAGTGGATTCACGGACCGCCTCGATGAACACCTTGGCGGGAAGCGAAAGATACCGGTCCCGCCGGTAAACGAGGCCCAACTCCCGAAACAGTTTCTGGCCTTCCAGAGGGATCAGCTTCAACAAGCCTGCCGCCACTTCCGGCTGAGCGTAAGTGCGGCTGATGAGGGAGATGCCCAGCCCAGCGCCCACAAACTTCTTGATGGTCTCGACGCTCGCAAGCTCCATGGAGATTTGCACGTGCTCGCGGTAATCGCGCAGCAGCCGGTCCAGCACCACCCGCGTGTGGCCCGTCTTCGGCAGAATCAGCGGGTAGTTCGCAACTTCCTCCACGGTCACGCTGCGGCTCTTGGCCAGCGGATGGTCGGCGGGGACCACCACTTGCACTTCATCCCTGGAAATCGGAATCACTTCCAGGTTACTGGCCGCAAATGGCAGCGTCACCACCCCAATCTCGACCGCGCCTTCCTGGACCTTTTGCAAAATCTTGTGGCTGAAACTGCGGTATATGCTGATCTGCACCAGCGGGTACAGTGCCTTGAAGCGCGCAAAGGTCTTCGGCAAAACGTAAAGGCACGTCGCCTCATTGGCGCCGATCAGGAGTTTGCCGCGCGCCGTCTGGTTAAGCTCGGCAACGGCTTGCAGCGCCTCCTTGTGCAGGTCAATGATCTTCTGCGCGTACCCGTGCAGGATCTCTCCGGCTGGAGTCAGTTGCACCTTCTTGCCGCTGCGGTCAAATAGCCTCTCTCCGCACTCCTGCTCAAGCAGGCGCACCTGGGCGCTAATCGCCGGCTGCGTGCGATAGATCTTCTCCGCCGCGCGCGAAAAGCTTTGCAGCTTGGCAACCTCCAGGAAGCTTGAGAGCTGGTCATAGTCCATTGCGATTGAATAAGAACCACTTATTCTATCAGAAATTCGCCGAAGGCTGTGAATGAGCCGGACGGCTACCGAAAAGGCTTGATCTTTGCGCGCTCTTCGTATAGGCTAGTAGATTCAACTATGGCTTCAGTGCGCAACATCCCGGCGATGAGCGAAATGGCCCAAATGGTCTGTTGTTGTTGTCGTGTGACCGTCAGCGGCCGCCATTCACCGGAGATAACTGCCTTGTAAGCCTTGCTTCCAGGTCGATCTTCAAAGCGCCCGCTAACGATAACCCGTTGGCGGGCGTTTTTGTTTTGCGCCGGGACTCATCCAACCCCGGACGGCAGAGGGCATTACTGGCACGAGCCGAGAAACGATGACCGTACCCCTACTTGGTTTTATCACAGGCATTCTGATCGGGTTGACAGGCGCAGGCGGCGGCTCCGTGCTGACGCCGCTGCTTCTGGTTTTTACCCCCTACCCGGTGCTGGTGGTCATTGGCACGGACCTTGTGGCCAGCGCCGCCACCAAGCTGGTAGGATTCGTGGAGCACTGGCGGCTGGGACGAATCTATTGGCGCCTGGCCGGTTACATTATTCTCGGCAGCCTTCCCGGCAGCTTGGCGGGAATCCTGTTGGTCCGGATTCTGAAGACACACCTGAGCGCGGAAGTCCTCGATTACAGCCTGAAGGCGTTTGTGGGCCTGGTGCTCTTCGCGGCGTCTCTTTCGCTTCCCTATGTACGCAAGCGAAAGCGGATGAAAGGCTCGGGCGGGACCACCTTCCATCCACAGATAACCCATCGCGGCTTCGTCGTGGTAGGAGCGGTGGTGGGATTCCTAGTGGCGGTCACTTCGGTAGGGAGCGGAAGCCTGCTGATGGTTTTCATGTTGCTCGTTGCGCCCATGCCCATCGCCGAGCTGGTTGGGACGGATATCATGCTGGGTCTGGCCACGACCGTGCTGGCCGGGTCGCTTCACGTGTGGATGGGTCACTTCAACGAACATCTCTTCCTGGGTCTTTTAATGGGATCGCTTCCTGGGGTGGTCGTGGGTAGTTGGTTTTCCCACCGCATACCGGAGCGCTATTTTAGCTGGCTGCTGAGCGTTCTCTATTTTTCACTGGGAGCGAGATTGCTTTTAAGCTTTTGAATCCCGCGGACTCTCCGCGAAAATCTTCTTAACGAAAGGTAAATTTGAACCATGGCTTTTAACGCTTCTGATATTCAGACCTGGGGGGAGGCCAACGCCAACCTTCATCCCCGTGACATTCTAGCCTTCGCGCTGGAGAATTTTTCGCCGCGCATCGGCATCAGCTTCAGCGGCGCGGAGGATGTGGTGTTGGTGGACCTCGTAGCCAAGCTCGGTGGCCATTTCCAAGTGTTCTCGCTCGATACCGGCCGCTTGCATCCTGAAACATACCAATTCCTGGACAAAGTGCGCGAGCGCTACAAACTTCCCATCGAGGTTTTTTTTCCGCAGCCTGGCGACGTCGAAAGACTCGTGCGCGAAAAAGGTCTTTTTTCGTTTTACCGGGACGGGCACAAGGAGTGTTGCACGATACGCAAAGTGGAGCCGCTCAAGCGCGCGCTGCACGGCCTGGACGCCTGGGTCACGGGACAGCGGCGCGACCAGAGCCCATCCACCCGCACCCATGTCGCTGTGGCGGAGATCGACCGTACCTTCTCGAACGGCCGCCAACTGGTGAAGTTCAATCCGCTGGCCAATTGGAGCTCCAAGCAGGTTTGGAATTACATCCGCGAGAACGATGTTCCTTTCAATTTCCTGCACGAGCGTGGATTTGTTTCGATAGGCTGCGAGCCGTGCACGCGGACCATATTGCCCGGCCAGCATGAGCGCGAGGGCCGTTGGTGGTGGGAGGACGCGACCAAAAAGGAATGCGGTCTTCACTCCAGCAACATCGCGGAACCCGCGGCGGCCCGCCCGCAGTAATTGATGGCCGGTCAGTTTAATTTTTGTAGCGGCGGCTTTATGCCGCCATTGGCTGGTGCGTGTGATACCCGATGGCGGGGTAGACCCGCCGCTACGCTATTTTTGCCCTTGAAGATGTCGCTAAGGCGAAGCGCGCCTGGAGCGCAGAGCCTTGGCGCCATTTTGTAGGGGCACTGCCTGCCGTGCCCAGCGTAAAGGGCAAGACCGTGTTGTTACCAAAGAAGCCAAAGCGGGAGCAAGCTCCCGCATTCCACATGGCGATCCTTCCAAATCAACATTTTTGTCGATGTAAGCGCCCCAAGCGCCTAGGTTTACACCCCGGCCTTGACACACCCACCATTCGGCACTAATTTTCGTACAGAGGCGCAGGAACAATGGGCCCTTGACCCACGACCTGACCTATTGCGCGCATGGGGAGGTATACTTGAAGCATATGAAACGAACCACGATTTTTATGACGGCTCTATTGGCGGCCTGCATGGCCTCATCTCTGGCATGGGCCCAGCGCACAACGGCGCCCCAGGAGCCCCAGAACGGCCGCTTCGGCAACCCCAACCTTATTGCCATGAATTATCAGAACTATTTCTATGGCGTGATTACCAAACTCACGCCGCATGCTCTGGTGCTCGGGAAGACAAAAGTTGGAGTGCCGCAAACAGTCCGGCTTTCCAAGAAGACAAAATACGTGCGGAACGGTAAACGGAGCTCGCTCAGCAAACTTGAAGTCGGGGACATGGTCTATATCGACTTGAAGACCAACAAGAAGACCGGTGTGATGCTTGCCCGGAAAGTGGTGAGCGGCCTGGACGCCACGGTTTCGCCGTAACCGGGCCGTACGCATTTCCAGGGCTGCATCCGGAAAATGCCGGCGGCGTAACGAACGGCTATGCGGCTCGCTTTGCGGAATGTCCGCGGTTTTCCGGTAAGAGCGTATGTTTTAATGTCCTCGCTGGGCGTGTCCCGAGCCGCTCCGGACGTGCCCAGCGAGAACCGGGTTCGTAGGGGCGCTGCTTGCTGCGCCCGCTA
>JBOGJX010000370.1:0-1536 GCA_050745285.1 Terriglobia bacterium | reverse complement strand
GAAGAAGCCAAAGGAATCACCGGATTCGGCGGTGTTAAAGCCCCGCCCTTCGGCGAATGCGAATCGTTTCATGAATAATCCCGGCTAGGGCGCCGCTCGAAGATGCCGCGTGGGTGAGGCTTCATGTTCTCTCTGGGCAAAACGGGGGCTATCACGAGAGGGGGCTCAAGTAAAGTCTAGAAGCTGACGAAATGGATATTGGAATCGAAAAGACGTGAGAGGAATAGCTTAAATGCCATTCGTCAGATGTGGACTTGGGCATATTCGAGGCTGGATGGGAGACGGCAAAAGGAGGAGGGGGAGATGAAGATCAATGTCAGACCGATGGAGGTAGCTAGCACCGCCGCAAAATCTGGCATCGTGCACGGGCCGTCGTTCCGCTGGTCCGATGTTTGGAGATCGCCGCTGCACGACCTGCCGATACGCGACGAGATTCTTTATCAGTACCTGCCGCTCTCGCCGGAAATGGACGTTCTTGAGGTGGGTCCAGGTAGTGGGTTTACCGCCTTTAGGTTGTCGCGGCGCGTTAATCATTTGACGTTGCTCGATATTGCCCAAGGGACAGTCGAGAGGCTTAAGAGGTTACAGGATGGATTACTGAACCTAGATTTTGCTTGTGCCGACGTTTGCGCTCCTAACCTCTGCGAAATTATCGCGCAGCGGTTCGACGCCGCTTATGCACTTGAGGTTTTTGAGTACGTCCCTGATCCTGCGGCGGCGCTGATAAACCTCGGGGAATTGCTGAAACCGGGCGGGAGTTTGCTATTGAACTGGCCCAACTACTGCTCGGTGCGATCTAAGGGCGTGTGCCATATTCAAACTATGGAGGAACTCGGAGAATTGTTGCGGCAAGCTGGCTTTGAGAGTTGGGAGGTGTGTGCGTTGCGGCTACGTCCTCACGCGCAACTGCTTTTTCAAGTGACGCACGAATGGCCGCTGAGTCTTTATCGGCGGCTGCGAAGTCATCGGGACAATCAAAGCGCGCGGGACTATGATGAGACGTGGATTTACCAACACGGACAGAGGATCGACCCTTACCGGTACGCGCTGCACGCGGCATGGATGCTCTTTTTTGCCGCTCTCCGCTTGGGCGGCCATTGTTTTGAACGTATTCCCATAAGGGATGGGAACGCAGATGGAAATCTACTGTTACTGGCGCGGCGGGCATTTTAAGTCAGTTACGGGCGCGAATGCTGTCACTGTGTCGGTTCCCCACCGCAGACATACGGCTTAATGTGAACCAAGCCAGCCAATCATATTCTTCCAAATCTGTTGATTGGCCTGGGTGATGCGATCAAGCGCGTCTCCGTAGTTGTAATTCTCGCCGCCACAGGTGAATCCTTCCCAGTTTGCGCAGTTGGTAGTCGCCACCGGTTCTTTTGCGTCGTAGGCATTGTCTTTGGCGCTGAAGAGGCCGTAATCTTCCTTGTCAGATACGCCGGAGTACATTTGCCACATGGCTGTGCCGATGAACGGGTAGTCGCCGTTGTCCGCCTGGAAGTTCCACGCCCCGCCAGCCGTCCCCGCCAGGTTTCC
>JBOGJX010000369.1:0-2760 GCA_050745285.1 Terriglobia bacterium | reverse complement strand
GTAGACGGAAACATAATCTATCACTTTAACTTTCATATTTAATGAGAGCCACATCTAGTTGCTATCCGGCTGCGCACACAGCACGGGCAAATGCCTCGCCGCTCCTGAGCCTGTTGAAAACTCCGCCGCCAAGGTGGAAATAAGTTATGTTAACTAGGAGCTTCCACTACAAATATTATCAGACGCGCCTGTGGAAGGATATCTCTCCCTGCCCCGCGAGAAGCCTGGGTGCAAGCCAAGCGCTCTACCGGAGCAGCGCCCGAACGCACAGGGGGCGCTTGGAATTCGTTTGCAACGGGATCGTATGCTGGGTTAGATTAGGGCACTTACGGAGGAAGGAATCCTCGTGGCTGAGAAAAAAGTTGATGTGGTCGGCTTGGGCCTGAATGCGACGGACACGGTAATCCTGGTGCGGGACTTCCCCGCTCTGGGTGGCAAGGAGAAGGTGCTCAGCGTTTCGCGCCAGGCGGGCGGACAGATTGCGACGGCGCTCGTCTGCTGCCACCGGCTCGGGCTATCGAGCCGCTACATTGGGAAAGTGGGAGACGACGAGGCCGGGCACTTTCAGCTTGAAAGCCTGAAGAACGAAGGAATCGACGTGGCGCACGTGAAAATGGTTCCGGGCGCGCCAAACCAGTTCGGACACATCATCGTGGATCAAGCCACTGGCGAGCGCACGGTCTTTTGGGATCGGGACTCGCGGCTGGCCGTCACCGCCGGAGAGCTTCAGCATGACTCTATTTCGACCGCGCGCGCGCTGCACCTCGATGGGTGCGATGTGGAGGCGTGCATCGAAGCGGCACAATGGGCTCGCGCGGCGGGGATTCCGGTCGTGGCCGATCTCGACACCGCGTACCGGCAGGTCGAGAAGCTTTTCCCTCTGATTGACTATCTTCTCGCCTCAGCCAATTTCCTCCCCTCCGCCACCGGAGAGAATGACCCTTTCCGCGTTCTTGAATATATGGCCCGCGAATTCGGGATGAAGGCGCCCGGAATGACGCTCGGTCGGGACGGGGCGCTGGTCTATTCGGAGGGCCGGTTTCTCTATTCACCGGGATTTGTGGTAGAGACGGTGGATACCACAGGCGCGGGCGACGTTTTTCACGGCGCATTTATCTACGGCCTCCTTTCCGGGTGGCCCATGACGGCTACGCTCGATTTCTCGAATGCCATGGCGGCGCTCAACTGTATGTCCCTTGGGGCGCGGGGGGGAATTCGCAGCGGGGCCGAAGCGCAGACGCTCGTCCGCCAAGGCGTCCGGCACGTGAACCGTGAGTATCAGAGAACCGCCGACCAGTCATAGAAAGCATGGATAAATTGATCAAAAAGCAAAAAACCTCACGCAAAGACGCGAAGCCGCAAAGTCTCGCGAAGCCAGTGAAGGAGTTTGTCTTTGCGAATCTTTGCGCCTTTGCGAGAGGCCGTGTATTTTTCCCCGCCTTCATGGGGCTTACACGACCTAGCCAGCGACTACCGGCTGAAAGTTGAGGTGATACTTTATGGAATATGCCATCGTCACTGGAGCCTCAGGCGGCATTGGGGAATGCTTTGCGCGCGCTTTGGCGGCGCGGCGCCATCCTATTGTTTTGGTAGCAAGATCCGGGGACAAACTTCAAGCGTTGGCTGAAGAACTCACGAAGCGTCATGGCATTCAAACCCAATCCATCGCTTTAGATCTTTCCGAGCCGGACGCCGCCCAAAACCTCTTCCAGAGGCTGCAAGAGAAACAGATCGAGGTCAGTCTACTGGTCAATAACGCGGGATTCGGCGCGCAAGGCCGGTTCTGGGAAATTGCCCTCGAACGCCAAGCGCAAATGATTCGGCTAAACATTCAAGCATTACTTGAACTCACTTATCTTCTGCTCCCGAGCATGGTTAAGAAGCGCCGGGGTGGGGTGATTAATGTTTCATCCACGGCAAGCTTTCAACCTCTTCCTTACACTTCCGTTTACGCGGCGAGCAAGGCCTTCGTCACCAGCTTTTCCACCGGCCTCGCTGAGGAGCTTCGACCATACGGCATCAAGGTGGTAACCCTCTGCCCTGGGACCACACGCACAAATTTCTTTGATGCCGGCAAATTCAAGTCCATGAATCTCAGGGTCGCGTTTCAAGCTCCTGAAGCGGTGGCAGCGGCGGCGTTAAAGAAGCTCGATCGGGGGGGCGGGCTGGTGCTATCGCGGAAGATGGATAATGTCCTGCTTTTCGGGGAGCGTTTGCTTCCGCGAAGATGGGTGGCGCGCCTGACCGCCGGAATATTTAAGGTTAAATAGTGCCCGCCACGCGAGCGACCAAAAAATCCCCGGCCGCCGCGACTGAATCGCCATATAGCTCTACGGGGACTCTTATGCGCCAGGCGCCATATTATCTCCAACGGGACGAGCCCTCACCTCCGTCCCCAAGCTGCACGGGCTGCGTCCACACCCAAACCGTGCTTGACGCTTGGGGCCACCACCGTGAGCACGGTCTACGACACGTCAGGCCGCGTTTCGACCAGGAGCAATCCCTACCGTAGCGTTTCCGATCCCACCTATGGTCTTGAGACCTACGCCTACGACGGCCTCAATCGCCAAGCCAGCGACACGCACGCGGACGGCAACGCAGCTTATACTTATTACGGGGCGAATGTAATCAGCGGCGGGGGCATCGGGACGCAAT
This sequence comes from Terriglobia bacterium, assembly GCA_050745285.1. GTDB lineage: Bacteria > Acidobacteriota > Terriglobia > UBA7540 > UBA7540 > RH2-MAG17b. Next base: position 105 of record JBOGJX010000369.1, on the reverse strand, counting down.
TATGCTCGACGGGGGTGGGGTATCCCACGCTGACGGTGGACGAAGCGGGGCACAAGAGCGAGACGTGGACGAACGCCTTTGGCAATCCGGTCGAAGCCGATGAGC
>JBOGJX010000368.1:0-11000 GCA_050745285.1 Terriglobia bacterium | reverse complement strand
GGCGGACCGCCCATCGTCGCAGCCGGAGACACCGAGAAGGGCGAGCACGTTACGGCACGGTTAAAACCGTGCCCTTCCGCCCTCTTGACCGAGCTTTTCCAAGCAGATTCCTCGCTTCGCCCAGAATGGCGTGTTCCAGAAGTTTTGCTAAAACGAGAATTTACGGCCTTGCAGAACAGCGTTTTGCTTTTAAAACTCTGCGGCGGGTTTCATTTGGATTTGTGATTTTGGATCGGTCACATTGACGCAGCCTTGCCGGAGTGGCATTTGCCGCGAGCGTTTCTTGCGCAGGTACGCAAGCGTTTCATTCACTGCGATCCGGTGGACCCAACCGGAAAAGCTAGACTCGGCGCCGAAGCTCGCGATATTTCTGAAGAGTTTCAGGAAGGTTTGTTGGGTCAATTCCTCAGCATGGCCGGAATTCCGGGATATCCGCAGGGAGAGCGAATAAACTTGGCGTTTGTACCTATCGAAGAGTACCGCAAATGCCGCCTCGCTGCCTTGTTGGGCCGCCGCGATGAGCTGAATTTCTGACGCGGACTCCACTCCGGCTGGAAACACGATGGCATTTTTTGTTTTCATGGTCCTTCGCGTTGTTGAAAGCGCCGGGGTTACCCGACGCTCTTGTAGGGGCACGCCGTGGCGTGCCCCTACGTAACCAGACAGCCGCGCCATGCAGGAGCGGTCGGCGCTAGCTCTTCCGGGCTACCGCTCCCGTCTGGCCTCGTCGGCCTCTTCTGCCAGATGAAGAAGCAGGTCAGTGAATTCCTTCGATTGGCCGAAGAAAAGGCCGTCATCGATGAAGCCATGGATGGCGCCCTGCGCATCGATCTGTCCCGGACCGGTCGGCCGGATGACTGCGCAAGGCGGCAGACGTTTGTTGATGAACTCACACGGCTCCGGCATGATCAGGTTGGCCTGGAGCGTCTCCGGCTGACCTTTCGTGAGGTCCACGAAAGTCACGGTGGCTCCAGTCACGGGATCCACGTCTGTCAGCGGAAGGGCATTGCCCGCCTTGTCCTGCCAAGTCTGAAAGTGCATGATCTCGGATCCGCCGATACTGACGAGGATTCGCAAAACTTCGAGACTGGTCACCTTCTGAGTGAGTGTGTGGTAGAGACTGGTGCCGCCTTGCTCGATAAACGCAAAGTGGAACCCCGCCGTGAAGGCGATCGCCTGAAGGTGGGTGGTGATGCTGGATGGGAGGTTGTCGCTAAGGCTGCTGCCGGCCGTGTCGGCATCGCTTCTGGGAATTGCCGTATGCTGCCCCACGTTTAAACTTGGGACGGCTTGATCAAACATCGCGCCTAAATCGGGGTTGGTTGTGCTGCGGTACCGGGTCCACCAACTGGTGTCCACCGTGAGCTGGGTGAGGTTCGTGAGCCGCTTGATTTGCCGGGCGCCGGTTGCCTTGCTGCTTGGCAGGATGCGAAACGGTTTGAGATCGACTGGATGGTGCCCCTTGGACATTAAGTATGCGTTCAGAAAAGCCGCGTGGCTCATCTCATCATCGGTATTGTCATGGACATACTGCGGCATGTCGAGATCGAGAATTTTAAGGGCGCCCGCATAAAGTGGATTTCCGCCGTTAATTCCCGAGACTTCGGTGTCCTGGGTTCCACCGAGTTCCGAGTATTGCTGCCACAGATCGGTCTCGATAATCTCTGCCGCAGCGAGGAGCTTCAGAATCGCAACGTCTCCCCTTGTCAGGCGGTCGTCACGATCTCTATCCTGGTCATCGTCCCGGTCGGCAGCGAAGGCGGGCAGCCCCTTGGCCAGCAGCCCAGCGCCCATCGCCGCTCCGCCCGCCGCCAGCATTCCTTTCTTCATAAATGAGCGCCGATTCGATGGCTTCTTGAGAACAGCTTCTGATTCGTTCATACGCTTCTCCTTTTTTTGATTGAAAGTATGGTTTCTGCGCTGCAATGTGCCCGCAATGGGCTCACTTATCCCCATGAATTTAAATGCCTTGGCCCGTGTGCGAGAGCATCAGGGGGGTAAATTGTGCTTCGCTTTTCGCGGCCTTGGGCAGGCGGAACTTGAACGTCGTGTTGGCCTCCTTAAGCACCATCTGCTCAATGAAGTGGTTGCCCCCGATTGTGACGGTGGTCAAATGGCTGGGGCCGGTATCAGTTCCGGTCTCCGTTTCTGCTGGAAAAATATACGCACTGTTCTTCTTCCCGCGCACATCCAGGTAGTGGGAAGTTCCAAGAGACGAAACAACGGTGAATGAGTAGTCTCCGGGGGGTAAAACAGCCACCCCCCAATGGACTTCGAAGGGCAAGGTAAATTTACCGCCGGGGCTTTCAGCCCGGCCGCTGCCTGCGGCAAGCAACAATACGAAGGGCAAGCAGATGCTTGCGGTGGATAGGATAGACTTGAACCTTAATCTCACTTCAAACCTCCTTTTCTGATGTATGACTCGTCCGGCCAAATTGCGCGCGGTTGTGAATCACCTACTTAGAGTCATTTGCCGGGCAAAGAGCGACTCAGCAGTTGCTTAAACATTTATTGTCTGGTAGCCTTTTACAAAAGAATCACTTACGGAAGAATGTCAACAGGCTGCGGATTCTTATTTCCTCCCTTTTCAAACAACGGCTCTTCTGTAACTTGGCGGATCAGGAGCGAAAGAATGCAAGAGGGCCGGGCTTTTCGATTCGGAATTTTTGAATTGGACCTGCAGGCGCGCGAGCTTCGCCGGCGCGGTGTGAGCGTGAGGCTTCAAGAGAAGCCATTCCAGATTCTGGAGCTTCTTCTAGAAAGGGCGGGAGAGGTTGTCCCGCGCAAGGATCTGCGCCAAAAACTGTGGCCCGATACCTTTGTGGGGTTCGACCGCAGCCTGAACACGGCGGTTAATTCCTTGCGGAGGGCGCTCGGCGACCTGCCGGGCAATCCGCGTTTCCTGGAAACGCGCTCCCGCCAGGGATACCGGTTCATCGCGCCGGTCGAGGCGATTCCCAGGAGGCTTGTGCGCGGCGCGCAAGACGCCGCTCTGGATTCCATTGCGGTGCTTCCCTTTCGCAACGTGAGCGGTGATTCTGAAATGGAATACCTCAGCGATGGGATCAGCGAGACTCTGATCAATAAACTCTCGCGATTGCCGGACGTTCGCGTCATGGCGAGGAGCACGGTGTTTCGTTATAAGGGAAGGGAAGTGGATCCCCAGACGGTGGGACACGAGTTGAATGTCCGTGCGCTTTTGACAGGAAGTGTGATGCAGCGTGCGGACACCTTAACCATTGGCGCCGAGTTGGTGGACGCATCCAAGGGATGGCGATTGTGGGGCGAACAATATAGTGTGGCATTCACCGATATTTTTGCCGTCCAGGATGAAATCTCCAGAGAAATCACCGAAAAACTTCGTCTGCGCCTGACGGAGGAAGCGCGAAAGCGCGTGGCGCGCCATTACACTGCGGATCCCGAGGCCTATCGGGACTATCTCCGTGGCATGTATCACGGTAACAAAATGACGGAGGATGGGCTAAAAAAGGGGATTGTCCATTTCGAGCGGGCGATTCAGCGAGACCCTCATTTTGCCCTTCCTTACGCGGGTCTATCGGATTCTTACGCGCTCTTCGCCTACTTCGGGATATTCCCGTCGAGGGAAGTCATGCCGAAAGCCGAGCAAGCGGCGCGAAAGGCGCTTGCGATTGATCAGAACTTGGGCGAAGTCCACGTCTCGCTCGCGGGCATTCTGAAGTCCTTTCACTGGGATTGGTCAGGCGCAGAGGTTGAATATGGAAAGGCCATCGAGCTGAGCCCAAACTATGCCAGGGCTCACCAATGGTACGCGGATTTCCTCGCTTCGCAGAAAAGAACGGACGAAGCCATCCGGGAGATGGACCGCGCCCTCGAACTGGACCCACTCTCGCTCATTATTAACATGGAAATGGCGTGGGTTCTTTATATGGCTCACGAATATGAACGCGCCATTGAGCAGGCGCTCAAGACGATCGAGATTGAGCCCCAGTTTTCCCCGGCGCATCATGTTCTTGGGCTGGCGAACGAACAGATGGGTAACCAGGAGGACGCGGTCCGGTCTTGTAAGAAGGCGCATGATGGTTCGGGGGGAAACCCGATCAGCTTGGCTGCCTTGGGGCACGCTTATGCCGCGGCCGGGCATAAGCCGGAAGCCAGAGGAATCCTCAACGAGTTGAGAGATCAGGCGAAGCGCGGCTACGTGTCGCCCTATGCGCTGGCCATCGTGTGCGCGGGCATGGGCAATCGAGCTCAAAGTCTCGATTGGCTTCAGAAAGCGCACGACGAGCGGGACGCATGGTTGGTGTGGATACAACCCGACCCGCGCCTGGATTGCCTCAGGCAAGAACCCCGGTTTCACGATCTTCAGCGCCGGATGACTCTTCCGGCCGAATGAATTCCGCCGTATTTTTCGCGGCTGCTCCGAAAATTCCGGTTAGGAGAGCGGAAGGGCACGGCCGGCTTTCTCAAGATTGGACCGTGCCGCAGCGGAAGAAGACCAAACGCACGGTCCGACGGCACGGCTGAAGCCGTGCCCTTCCGACTGAATTTTCATGCTTTGCGAGCGCCGCCAAACGACATGACCGGCTGCCAAGTAAGACTACCTCTTTTTCTTCTTCTCGCCTTGTTGGGCAGCAAGCATTCCGAGCGCCTCCACGTAATGATCCTGATAGGAGGAATCATCCGGATCGAGATGCGTGGCGATGCGGAATTGATCGAGCGCTTTCTGAAGGTCGCCTAGCTTTTCCAGAGCATACCCAAGTCCATTGTGCGCACCGGCCCGCGCCGGATCGCGTCGGATAGCCTCGCGAAGCTCAACCTCGGCGCTCCCCCATTCCCGAATCATAAGGAAGGTCATGCCAAGCTCGTGGTGCAATCCCGGATTGTCCGGATCAAGCTGGATGGCCCGGCGCAGCGTATGAATAGCTTCCGGGAAGTGGCCGCTCGAGCGGTCATCTGCGGCCTCGGTGAGGAGCTTACGCAGTTCCAGATTATTTTTTATCCGGCTGAGGTCAGGCGCGCCGCCGTCTTCAGGAGACTGAGCGGGCTCAGGCTGGATTTGGGTCGTCGAGCCTACGTTCGGAGAGATAAAAGTGGTCATCTCTGCCTGTCCTGGGCAATCGACGTGAATATAATGGTCGGACGGCGCAACATCCGCCAGGATCAAGCGCCCCTGATCGTTGGTTTTGCCGGCTGCCGTGCCATCAATATCCACGTTGCAGGCGCGCTTCCCGGACTGAACAATCACTTGGGCGGTTTCGGGCGTCTTGTGGCGGCGGTGAGGGAACGCGAAAGCGCAAGAAACCGCTTCCCCGAGAATGAGGACCAAGGCGAACGCGCAGCCCCGCGGGTGATTGCGGATTTGCATGCCGGGTCCATCTTAGCACAGAGCCGCCTCGCCGCCTTGGGCAGGCCGCTATGCTATAGTTTGAGTGGATATTCCGGGATGGAATTCGTAGCTCCGGGGGTCGCGTTGGACTTCGAACTTTCCGAAGATCAGCAGGAAATCAAACGGTCGGTCAGGGAATTCGCGGAGCGCGAAATACGGCCTCATGTGATGGAATGGGACGAGGTACAGCACTTCCCCCACGAGCTCCTTCCGCAGCTTGCGCAACTTGGATTGATGGGCGTGACCGTGCCCGCGCAGTATGGCGGCGCGGGGCTCGGGTACGTTGAGTACGTCAGCGTAATCGAGGAGTTGGCGCGGGTTGACGGCTCGGTCGGGATCATTGTGGCGGCGCACAATTCTCTTTGTGCAGGACACATCGCCGAGGCGGGCACGGAGGACCAGAAGCGGACGTATCTCGCGCCGCTGGCGCGCGGTGAGAAACTGGGTTGCTGGAGTCTGACCGAACCTCAGGCGGGCAGCGACGCGAGCGGTACCCGCACCACGGCGAGACTGGAAGGCGAAACGTGGGTGCTGAACGGCGCGAAAACGTTTACCTCGAATGGCAGCTACGCGGATATCTGCGTGGCTATGGCCGTCACGGATAAAACGGCGCACAAACACGGCATTTCCGCGTTCATCATCGAGCGGGGCACGCCGGGGTTTCGCCCCGGCAAGAAAGAAAATAAAATGGGCCTCCGGGCAAGCGACACGGCGGAGGTCATCTTTGAGGATTGCCGGATTCCTGCGGGGAATTGCCTGGGAAAGCCGGGTGAGGGATTCATAGACTGTCTGAAAGTCCTCGATAAGGGGCGAATTTCCATAGCGGCCCTCGCCGTCGGCATGGCGCAGGGCGCATTCGAAGCCAGCACCCAATATGCCCGGCAGCGGAAGCAATTTGGCAGAACCATCTCGGAATTCGAGGCCATCCAAGAGAAGTTGGCGGATATGGCCTGTGGTATTGACGCGGCCCGTTTGCTCACGCTACGGGCCGCGGTTCATGCGGACCACGGGCGCCGCGTGACGCAGGAAAGCGCCATGGCGAAGCTGGTGGCCGGTGAAACAGCGGTGAGGGTAGCCAATGAAGCGGTGCAGATCCACGGTGGCTACGGTTTCATCAAGGACTATCCCGTGGAGAAGTACTATCGCGACGTAAAGCTCTGCACGATTGGGGAAGGAACGAGCGAGATTCAGCGTCTTGTCATCGCCCGCGAGTTGTTGCGTGACTCGAGCCATGCATGAAGCCGTGAAAGCCGCATTTCCCCGATCCCGGCGCGATTTGACCTATGACTATGACGAACTGCTCATAGGGGCGCTGCTTGCTGCGCCCTGTCGCAGATCGATGCGCGATTTACCCTCAGGCTATGATGGACTTGGACTCTCTTGAAGAGTGGGCGCGGAAGATCCAGGCAGGAGACCGTCGCGCCATCGCTCGCGCAATTTCCGCCGTCGAGAGCGAGGATGCGCGTAGCGTCCCGCTCCTCAAGCTGCTCTTCCGGGCAACTCGCCGGGCTTGCGTGATCGGCGTGACGGGCCCACCGGGAGCAGGCAAGAGCACGCTGGTCGAAAAGCTGGCGTCGGCCTATCGGCGGGACGGACTCCGGACCGGCATTTTGGCTATCGACCCCACAAGCCCATTCACCGGCGGAGCGATCCTGGGTGACCGCATCCGCATGCAGAGCCTGCACGGTGATGAAGGGATTTATATTCGCAGCATGGCTACGCGGGGCTGCCCGGGCGGCCTCGCCCATGCCGCTGCGGACGCTGTGATCGTGCTCGAAGCGGCAGGCTGCGAGGCAATTCTGGTTGAAACCGTGGGCGTTGGCCAGGATGATGTTGGGATTGCCGCGTTGGCGGATATCATTCTTTTGCTCCTCGTGCCCGGCATGGGGGACGATGTTCAGGCTTTCAAGGCCGGGGTGATGGAAATCGCGGACGTCTTCGTGATCAATAAGGCGGACCGTGGTGGCGCTGACCGTACAGAGCGCGAGATTGCCACATTGCTCAGCTTGGCCGCAGCACAGAACGGCCGTCGCGCCCCCGTCCTGAAGACCTCCGCGACGACGGGCGAAGGGGTGGAGGAGGTTTTCCAGGCGATCCGGGATTTCCGTTCTTACGCGGAGAAGACCTCGCTCGGAAGGCAACGCGAACAGCGGCGATGGCGGCTGCGAATAATGCAGATGGCGCGGCAGCGGTTGCTGGAACGCGCCATGGGCCGCCCTGAAAATGAGGCTCTTATCGCAGCTCGCGTGGATCAAATCCTAAACCGCGAGGCTGATCCCTATAGCGTCGTTGAGGAACTCATTAAAGATTTATCCATCGGTTCATTGAGTCATTGAGTCATTATTTTGGTGTCCGTTGGCAGTTGCTTTTTGCGGCTGACCGTCGGAATCAAGTCTTCCATACAATGATGCAATTACACAATGATGCAATGAATCAATTCTTATGAAGCTTCATCACGTTGGCATCGCGGTCGAATCGCTCAAAGATGCGGTCCCTGTCTTCGAGAAGCTCCTGGGCCGTGCGCCACTCTCCGGAGAGCTGGTTGAGGAACAGAAGGTGCGCGTGGCCGTCTTTGAAGTAGGTGAAAGCCGCATTGAGTTGCTGGAGGCGGCGAGCGCAGACTCGCCCATTGCACGGTTCATCGGCCAACGCGGTCCGGGAATCCATCACCTGACTCTGACGGTCCCGAATCTTGAGGCGGCACTGCGAGAAATGGAGCGGTCCGGCATCCGGCCCATCGACCACGAGCCCCGCGTGGGCGCGGGAAATCAGCGCATTGCCTTTCTTCACCCAAAGAGTACGGCGGGAGTGCTGATCGAGTTGATTGAGAAAGAAGGGTAGAGGTGACCTCCTTACGTAGGGGCGGCCTGCGGCCGGCGCCGCGTTAATGCCAGTTCGGCCGTCGTAAGTAGGCAACGAGAAATATGCTCGTAATCGCAAGGGTAGCCACGGCATGAAGTTTGTGCCGTGGGCAGTTGAATGTGCAAAAAACCCACGGCAAGCAAACCGTGCCGCGGCTACCTCAACCACCCCAGGGAGCGTTCATAGGCGCTGATTACGATCATCATTCACTGTGGCCTGCGTTGACCGCCACTTCGTGGGAAATGTGAGGGTTATGACAAAGTGAAACTAGGCAATTTTAACATTCACGCTTTATCGGATGGAACCTTCAAGCTGGATGGGGGGCAGATGTTTGGTGTTGTACCAAGACCCCTGTGGGAGAAAAAACTGGTTCCTGACGCACGCAACCGGGTGCTGCTGGGGCTCACGTGCCTGCTCGTTCAAACCGGAAAACATAATGTCCTGATTGAAACCGGCATCGGTGATAAATTTGATTCGAAGCGCGCGGACATTTACGGAGTAGACCACAGCGCGACGTCGCTGCCCGCGGGGCTGAAACAACTCGGCATTTCGCCCGAAGACGTCGATCTGGTGATCAATACACATCTTCATTTTGATCACTGTGGGTGGAACGTGCGCCGGGAGGCTGGCCGGCTGATTCCGATGTTCCCGCGGGCCCGTTATTTTGTGCAGCGCGGCGAGTGGGAGCATGCCTGCCAGCCGACGGAGCGGGATCGCGGCAGCTTTGTACAGGAGTTCTTCACACCCGCTGAGCCGCAAACGGAGTTTCTGGAAGGTGACGCGGAGATTCTGCCTGGGATTCGCGTCGAGGTCCTGCCCGGACACACGCGGCACATGCAAGGAGTACGGATGGTCTCCGGGGGCGAGCAGGCGTATTTCATTTCAGACCTTGTTCCCACTCGCTCACACCTGCCCTATGCTTGGATGATGAGCTTTGATCTCTATCCTCTGGATACCCTGTCTAATAAGAAGAGATTACTTCCGGCACTGGCAGAGGAGCGGGCTTTGGTGGTTTTTCCCCACGATCCTTCCACGCCTTGTGCTCGATTGGCGGAGCGGGATGGCCACATCGTCTGTTGTAATTGATGCGGTCGGCCGGTCCATGCACAGTTCAGATGTTGATCTTGGAAATATTACATAGGGCTATGCCTTTTTTACGCGCTCTTGGGGCACGTCCACCGAGTCCTTCATGCGGTTTCAATAAGTTACGAGCAATTCCAGGATGGTCCGCAGATTGCTCTTAGAAATAAATGCATGGCTATGCCGGTTTTAGCGCATCAGGTGTGCTAGCCGTAAAAATAGCCATACCCGCGGACCCCCCCTCCCCGCGGATTAGCAAACTCGCGGAGTAAGACCCTAGGGTTCTTGCAAGTGCCTGCTTCAGCCTTCGGGTCTTCTCCGTGAGGATATTCCTCTCCCTCCGTGTAGATACCCCATGTACAATTGAGTGGTCATGGTGCTTGCGACACCCCTCAACGCCATGAAGGGGCCCTCACCCACCGCGACGGGAAGCGCTGCTTCCCCGCGCTTCCCCCACTCCCGCCGGGAGAGGGCTGGCCTCTTTACTTTTTCCGGTCCTCTTCCTTGGGAGAGGGTGGCGAGCGGAGCGAGCCGGGTGAGGGGGTCTTGACCGAGCTTTTCCAAGGTAGATTTGCACGCGACCTGAGGCGTTGCCGCTTGCTATTTTGTAGGGTCCCTGGCTGCAGGAGAGGAACGCCGAAGCATGGCCCGCGCATCTCACAAGCTGTAGGAATCGGCAGGAAAAATGATAAGAAAGCTCAGCACACAGTTCCCGGTGGTTCCCTGCCTGATCTTATTGGCAATCATCCCTCCGTGCGCGGCTACGGCGCAAGACGTGGCGCAGCAAGCCTTGTCCGCTTTCCCTTCTGACACCCAGCAGATTGCTTACGTAAACCTTGCTCAGCTCCGCACGCTGCCCAACTATCGGCAACTCCACGGTGTTCTTCTAAACCGTCAGATGCACCTGTTCGAGGACTTTCTCCGCTCGATAGGCTCCGATCCAGATAAGGAGGTGGACGAAGCCGTCGTGGGTCTGCGAAGCGCTGGCGACCAACCGCTCTTCGGATTAGCTTCAGGGCAGTTCAATCCTTCTCAGGCGCAGAATTTCATTGTCCGGGAGAAGCTTCCCACGCGCCAATATGCCGGCTTCACTCTGGATGCGTTTGGACCGGGCCTCTCCGCGGATGATCTTTTCTTCACCTTCATCAACCCTGGGCTTGCCGCCTTTGGGCGGCTGAGTGATCTCGAAGCTGTGCTCGATGGCTACCTCGGGCAGCGCGCGACACTAAGTTCCAACCGGAGATTTGTGAATTGGGAAGCCACGCTGGATGGATCAGGGCCGGAATGGGGCATCACGACCGGCAAGGCTGCGATCAACCTGGCGGCGCCGTGGCTACTAGACAACTCAAAACCGAGCGGCTCAAAACTGAAGCTTGACCTCTCCAGTGTGCTTGGTCCCATAAAGGCCGTGCTCTACCAAGCCAACTGGGATAACGGGTTCAGCGCCCAGATCACTGCCATCTGCCAGAACGCGCAAAGTGCCCAGACCCTGTCCCGGTTGCTCTCGATCTGGAGGGATTCGGCATCATTCACGGGCCCGCATGCGCCCGATGTCTCCAACTTCATTCAGAGCTTGCAGATTGAAGCTTCGGGAAGCCAGGTTGAGATTTCCGGCTCGGGCTCGCCCGGCGCCTTCACCCGTCTTCTTCAGAACGCATCGGAAAGGTAGCCACGGCACGATTTGTGTGCC
>JBOGJX010000367.1:0-5770 GCA_050745285.1 Terriglobia bacterium | reverse complement strand
GCCTCAGTGAGTGTGTAGCCCATTGAGCCGCCGATGTAGCGCAGAGTTTTGCCTTTAAAACTCTGCGGTTTTTCTTCAGCATTATCACAAGCCGCAGAGTTTCAAGAACAAAACTCTGCGCTACAAGTGCGACCCATGCGCCGGTGGCGGGGCGCTCGCCGTTGCGGGCTCGCGGGCAAGGGCCGCGCGGCTACCAGAGCGCAGTTCAGCCATCGCAATGAGTGGTTTCGGATAGTTGTTGTCCGCATTCCAGAAAAGAAATCCGTCACCGCCGTTTTCCGCAGCCACGCGCATTTCGGTCAGGACGTAGGAGACCGAGTAACTCTTCGTCCGCCAGGCAAACGCCTGGAGCCAGGGCCGCAGCGTCACGCCGCTTCCTTGCGTCGTCTTTTCAAAGCGCTTCATTGACTCGGCAATGAAGTGTTCCGGAGCGTCTCCGGGATCCGTGTAGCCATCGAAGTGGAAGAAGTGCGACGGGTAAATCATGGGAGAGATAACGTCGCAGTGATGCGACAACTCCGCGATATCCTGGCCCGTGTGCTCAAGGTCCGCGGGCCTGGCCCAGGCCATCACGCCGAAAACATCGAGGGAGACGAGCACGCCCATTGGATGTAGCTCCTGAGAGGCCCGGCTTACGAAGCCAGTGATGATTTTGCTGCGCGGCCAATCCGGGTGTTCCTTCTGATATGAGAACTCCGCGTCCGCCTGATTGCCCTCGGCGGGGAAGCGGACGTAATCGAATTGAATCTCATCGGCGCCGCTCGAGGCCGCCATCCGGGCGAGATCCAGCTCGTATTGCTGTACTTCGGGGAGTGAGGGATCTACCCATGCCAGCTTGCCGTTTTCAAGCCACGGCTTGCCGGTCTGGCGGGAACGAACGTCGAACTGAGGCTGAGTTGCGGCCAGGTAGGCGTCGCGGAAGAGGGCGATGCGCGCGATCACGTGCACATGACGCGCGTGGAGCCAGTGGATCAATTTGGGCAGGTTGCGAATCGTGATGCCCTCGTGGGGGGCGTACTTGTGATTAAAGGGGACGCGTATTTCGCCGTCGAAGTCCTTAATATCAAAGACCACCGCGTTGCCGCCAACGGCCTTCCACCGCTCGATCAGCTCGAGGCCTCGCTCGCTGCCTGCCGTATATCCGGTAAGATAGATGGCGCGCGCGTCGAAATTCTTCGGGACCGTCACGGGCTTGTCCAGGGCTGGATGCTCCGGAATGCCCGGAATTACGATGTGTTCGCCGGGCTGAAGCCGGCCTTGGCCGAGATGGTTCGCTTGGCGGATCGCGTCCTCGAGCGCGCTCTGCTTCATGTAGATGGATTCCGGTAAATGCCGCCACGCGATCGAGACCACGCTTTCACCGCGCTTTACCACGTAGGGAATGCTTCCGGCTGTTTCGGCGGGTGAGCCGGATGCCGCGCCGGCGCTTAGGGCAGGATTGCCGCGGCCAGATTCATCCTGCGCCGATGCGGATGGATGCGTGTGTTCTGCCACGTTCTTTGACCGGCCAGGCCGCACAAACACCCACAAGGCCAGAAGCGCCACAAGAATCGTAACGGCAAAACGGATTGCCCACTTAGGGGTGAAGGAATTCAATTTGGAATTCATAGGAAATCGTGCCTGCCTTTTCTCTTAACGGTCGTTCACGTCGCCTTGCGACATCCACAAAGCATGAAAAGGGCTCCGGAAGGGCATGGCTTTAGCCATGCCGTGAGCACACCCCCTCACCCTCATTCCCTCTCCCTTTGGGAGAGGGTCGGCGCCTTCCCCTGCCTCGCTTCACAGCCCTTAGGGAGAGGGCTGTGGCAGCACGGCTGAAGGTCGCCGCGGCGATCCCTGACGGCGCCCAAGAAGACTTAACATACTGCTGCCAGCGGTGCTCCTACCTTGAGTCCATCCATGGCGCGCGAGGTTTGAGCTTTCCCTTTCTCGCAAATAGGCTTCCCGGAAAGCGAGCGAGGCGAGCGTTAAATCGCGTGGCATCCTCGTTGAAAGTATCGCGCCGCTCGGCGATGCGCTCCCCGATCTCGAGCAATTGATTCTGAAGCTGGATATAGGTGTTGTTACTTTTCAATCCGTCCGCCCGTCCAGCGTCATAAAAGAGCGTTTCAAGAGCTTGGGTTGTCTTTGCGGAGGCTTCAGTTTTCTCTTGCATCGAGCGGGCCTTCTGTTGCGCGCTTCGAGCGTCCGTGAGGAGTTTGAGCGACGTTTGCTCTCGGGGCATATAACTTCTGCACGTTTGAATCAGGCGGGGGAGATTATCGCTCCTCTGCTTGATGAAGACTTCGATATCCGACCAGTCCTTGTCCAACTGGCTGCCCATGCGCTTCAGCCTCCTGGCGGCACGAGCCATGATATATATTAAAAATAATACCACATTAAGTATAACTATTATGGTAACCAACGCCGTTTCCATTATAACCTCTTATGGCCACCCACGGAATAATTCCCAGCCCGGCGCAATAACGAGTGATCGAGAGCCAAGAGCCATGCTAACGGAATATGTTCGAGAAAGGCAAATACCGCGAGGGTGCGGCAAGCAGCGCCCCTACGAAACAGGCGGGCGGCCTAGCCGCGGGCGGCCGCGCATGGATCGCTTGCATAGGGCGCGAATCTTCAATAACCTTAGGGTGAGTACAACATGCCGCCCAAAATGAACCAAATGTACGAAGGAAATGCCGGCCGGGTCTTTAGCTTCGGCGCGGCGCAAGCTGCAAGCCTTGCTGTCGCGGCGGTGTGCCTTTTTCTTGGATTGTTTTCCTGCCCGCCGCTTTACGCGATCGGACGCAATTATGAAGTGCGGCAGATTGCGCCTCACACTTTTGTGTGGATTCCCGATGACATCATGGACCAGAGCGGCGACCCGTACTTCAACCGGGCGGTCAACGTGGGGTTCATCATTACGCCTGCCGGCGTGGTGGTGCTGGATACGGCGAACAATCCGTTCCACGCACGCGAAGTGCTGTACGAGATCCGTCAGCGGACGGAGCTTCCGGTGCGGCTAGTGATTGACATGGGACCGCAGGGCGACCAGATGCTGGGTAATGAGGTCTTCGCGGAGCAGCACGCCACGATCGTCTCCACATCTGCTGCGGAAGCCGGGATGCAGGACTACGATCAGGAGCTGTCAAAAAGGCTTTCGTTTGATTCCGAACTCTTCACCCGGATGCGAGGCATTCATTTTACTTTGCCCGGTCAGACATTCCACGGTCAGACGTCCTTCAATATCGGCGGCACGGAGATTCGTTTGGCCGCCTTCAACTGTGGGTTGCCGGGGACGCATGCGGGGGATGCCGTGGCCTATGTCCCGCAGGAAAAAGTGCTCTTTCTCGGTGATCTCTACGTGCACGGATTCGTGCCGCAGATCGGCCCGCGCAACGTCAGCCGCTGGATTTCGGTTCTCGGACAGGTGGAAAAATGGGATGTGATGACCTATGTGCCAGGCCACGGCAACCCTGGAACCCACGCGGACGTGGCCACTTTCAGGGGATTCCTCGAATGGCTGAACGCGGGCGTCGAAGCGGGCGTCCGGCAGGGCAAGACACTTCAGGATGTTGAGCAGCAGCTCCTATCGTCAAGCGCGTTCAATTTGCTCGGGCTGGATCTTGCTCCGAGAACCATCGCCGCAGTCTACCACCAGATCGTGAACGCCCGCTCCGCACACGTCGCGCCGCCACCTGGCGCGCTGCCTTTGCGCGTTCCGGAGGGCCGGGACAATGCGGTCCCACCCGCCAATAGCGCACAAGGTTTCCGCAGTCTTCCCGCCGCGCCATTGACTCACCCGTAACCCGCCATTCTCCGCCGCGGTACGCCTTCCAGGCGTAGCCCATCGGTTCGTCGATGTGGCGCAGCGCGGCCTTCGGCCGCAACCAAAATGCGCCTACCGTACCGATCGCCGTCATTCCCGCGAAAGCGGGAATCCAAAGCAGTGGCCCCCCGCTTTCGTGGGGGCGACGACAAAGGCCGGCTTGTGATGATCCTGAATAAAAAACCGCAGAGTTTTAAAAACAAAACTCTGCGCTACATCCTGGGGCGCGGCAAGCAGCGCCCCTACGGTCCCGCCAAACAGAGTTCCTACCGCCCGTCTTCGTTCAACGCCTTTTGCATAAATACCCGCACATCCTGGCGGAGTTTGTCGCGCGAAGGCGTGTCGATATAGATCATGTGGCCGGACTCGTAGTGTTGCTGGATCACATGACTCTGATACTGCGGATCAAGCTGGAGATGGTTGAGGCTGAATTCAACCTCATAGAAGGGCGTCGCTAAGTCATAGTACCCTTCTGCCACCATCACCCTCAAATACGGGTTCTGCGTCAATGCGCTGCGCAGGGAAGGGGCCACGTTGGGGTAACCATAGCCGCCATGGGGCGTCTGCCAGCTCCAGTGGCGATTCACGTCAAAACTTAAGATGCGGTAGGGTACGTCGGTTTTGTAATTCAGCTCGGAGCGCACGTAATTGTTGAACATCTCCGTGAAAGGGGGATTCACGGCGGAATAGCTTGGATCGATTCGCGCCTGGGCCGAAACTCCGGCCTCGTCGATGCCGAGGATCCTTGTGTCATATCGACCCGTCACCCGGTCCTGATTGAGCAGAAGCTCTTTGCGAAACTCCGATCCGCTGACCCGCAGATTGGCGTGATCGATATACTCCTTAGGGAGCCCCGTGTAGCCTGACATCTGATCAATCACCGATTGGCGGTCCGCTCCGCCGAGCTGATCGCCTTGCGCCAAAGCGGGCGCGTATACGGTGCTCGACCAATGTGTGACTTCCGTCATGAGCTGACTGAGCGGCTCGCCTTCGAGGTCCGCCGGCAGCTTCTTGTGATACCACGCCGAGGCCGAGTAGGTGGGGAGAAACAGCGGGTAAGGGAGCTCATTGCCGGGACCCGGCGATAACGTCTGGAAATTGAGCACTGTTGACACCAGCACGATGCCGTTGAGGGCAATGCCGTGATCCATCAGGTAGCCCGAGAGTCCCGCGGCGCGCGTGGTGCCGTAGCTCTCACCGGCGAGAAACAGCGGTGATCCCCATCGCTCGTTGCGAGTGAGGTAAAGGTGAATAAACTGCGCCACGGAGGAGATGTCTCCCTCCACGCTCCAAAAGCGTTTGTTGTATTCGGGCTTCACGGCGCGGCTGAAACCGGTTCCAACCGGATCGATGAAAACGAGGTCCGTCTGGTCAAGCCATGTGTCCTGGTTGTCCTCCAGATGAAAGGGTGGCGGCGGCATGTGTCCGTCCGGCTCCAAAACTACCTTTCGCGGGCCGATGGCGCCCAGTTGCAGCCACACCGAAGAAGACCCGGGGCCGCCGTTAAAGCAAAAGGTCAAGGGCCGCTTCGAGGCCGGGTTTTCGCCATCAAGCGTGTAGGCGACATAGAACATATGGGCCTCAAGCTTGCCCTCGCCGTCACGGATGGGCATTAGCCCGGCGGTGGCCGCGTAACTCAAGCCGCTTCCGTGAAGCGTGATCCGATGATGGCTGATGACGGGTTTCTCTTCCTCCTTCTCTTCCGCCTTTGTCTCTGAAGAAGGCTTCTCATTTAAGGCATTCGCTTTTTGGCTTGATTTCTGCGGCGCAGGGTGTTTGTTCCGCGCATAGGATGGCATGGGAGAGCTTGCAAGTGCCAAGAAAACCAGAAACATGATGGCGGCAATTAAATGGCGCATAGTGACTCCTCTCAATGGAAAGAGGCCATCTTGCCACTCTCCCTCGATAGGCGCAAGGCAAAAGAGGTAGCCACGGCACGATTTGTGTGCCGTGGGTTTTTGC
>JBOGJX010000366.1:0-5522 GCA_050745285.1 Terriglobia bacterium | reverse complement strand
GTTAGCCCGGATTATTCATGAAACGATTGGCACTCGCGGAAGGGCGGGGTTTTAACCCCGCCGAAAACGGCGGTTCCTTCGGTTCCCCCTTTCGTACCGCGAGCGGCTTGTTTCAACACGCCACTCGCGGTACGAAAGGGGGAACCGAAGGAACCGCCGTTTTCGGCGGGGTTAAAACCCCGCCCTTCCGCGAGTGCCAATCGTTTCATGAATAATCCGGGCTAACTGCAATACTGTTCACTTAGCGGATTTTTCGCCGCGTGTGAAGATTTTAGCCACATGTCATTCTGAGCGCAGCGAAGAATCTGCTTTTGTGCTGAATCAGTAAATTGCGAGATTCTTCGTCGCCTTCGGCTCCTCAGAATGACAGTCTTCGAGACTCCTTCAGTATCCTGTTAAGCCGTCAGAGTAACTTTTTATGTTCCAATCGCGCCAGTTCTTTCACAATCTTTCCCACATCCTGCGAATGGTTTCGCGAGCAGACCAGCAGCGCATCGTCTGTTTCAATAATCACAAGGTCTTCCACGCCGACCGTCGCCACAAATTTCCTAGGGGACACGATCATATTGCGCCGTGAATCAAGTGTAAACCCCGAGGGAGGGCATACGTTTTCTTCTTCATTCTTGGGACTCAACTCATACGCCGCTGCCCAGCTTCCCACATCGCTCCAGCCCATGTCGGCGGAGATTGCATGGACGTTGTCAACCTTCTCCATCAGTGCGTAATCAATCGAAATATTTTCGAGGCGCGGATAGAGGCGCTTCAGCGTCTTTTCCGACCGGATTCCGCCCCCTTCGGAAATCGACCGCAGCGCGGCGGCCATCCGCGGCTGAAAGCGTTTCAGGTTTGCGATCAGGGTGGACGCCTTCCAGATGAACATGCCTCCGTTCCAGAGATAATTCCCGGAGCGAACGTAACGCTGAGCAGTTTCGAGAGGCGGCTTTTCCGTGAATTGAAGAACGGCAAAAACGCTGGGGCCGTTCGCGCGCCGATCTTGCTTCCCCAGCCGGATATAGCCGAAGCCGGTCTCTGGCCGCGCCGGCTTAAGTCCGATGACCACGGAGCGGCCTTCGCTGGACGCCACATCGCAAGCGGCGGCAATTGCCTGCCGGAACACCGCCGGCTTGGCGATGATATGGTCCGAGGGCAGTACGACCATCACGCCCTCTGGGTCACGGCGCAAAATCTCATAAGCGGCGAGACCTATCGCCGGCGCCGTATTGCGGCTCGCCGGCTCAGCTATAACCTGTGCGCGAGGAACACGCGGCAACTCGCGCCGGATGGCCTCGCGGATGAGCGCGTTCGTAAATATGTAGGTGCGCTCCGGAGGAATGAGGCCGCGAAGGCGCTCCGACGTCTGGGTGAGAAGCGATTCCTTGCCGAAGAGCCTCAGCAATTGTTTGGGTTGGGCGCGGCGGCTGAGGGGCCAGAAGCGGGTTCCGCTGCCGCCCGCAAGGATCATCGCGTAGGCGTGCGCGAACGGCGTCATCCGCCGGTCCTGTATTGAAGTCTTCGGTTTATGCGGCATGGTTTCTTAACTCGTCGGGGCCGTTAGGATAATTATCCAGGCTATGGGAAAAGAACCTTTTCGACGGTCTCACTGTTTGTTCCTGCCTTCGCCAGTGGTTCCCGAAAGTCCTCTTCAATGTTAGGGACGTAGAATTTAAGCAGGCTGCTCTTGCTCTCCGGCACGAGCCGGTAAGCGGGCGTGGCGGGAGGGATCAGCCAGATGTCCCCGGTCCGATACGCGTACCAGCCATCCGAAGTCTCCATCCGGCCTTCACCCGAGATCACAGCATAGGCTTCGACCCTGCTTCTAACTCCCGCGAAATTCCCGGTCTTCTGCAAGGCGATTTCCTCGACCGCGAAGTATGAGCAGGCGACCACAAGCCGCCGCCGGCCATAGGCTTCTTGAAGCGTAAGGCGGGGCAGGTCGCGCCACGCCGGGAGTTCCGGTTTTGACACCGCCAACGCCTTCTCCCTGTGCAATGGCCTGGGTTTGCCATCGGCGCCCATACGGCCAAAATCATCAAGGCGGTAAGTGATGTCGGAATTCTCTTCGGCTTCAAACAAGACCAGGCCTGGCCCCAGGGCGTGAACTGTGCCAGGCGGCACAAAGACGGCTTCTCCGGAGCGTGGGGTGAAGCGCCGCAGAATCCCGGAGCAATCGTTTTTGCCAATCGCCTCGCCGAGCGCATGGGAGGTAACGCCAGGCTTCAAACCGAGCATCATTTCAGCTTTGGGGTCTGTTTCGATGATGTACCACATCTCACACTTGCCTCGGCTCCCCTTCTCATGCTTCCGGGCATAGACGTCATCGGGGTGCACCTGCACGGAGAGCCATTGGCTGGTGAACAGGAACTTGGCCAGAATGGGGAAGCGTCCGTCCGCGGCGCCCTCGCCGCAGAGTTCCCGGCCGTGCTTCCGGCACGCTTGAGCCAGCGTCATCCCGGCCAGAGGACCGTTGGTAAATGTGGCTTCGTCATCCGTCAGCCAGACCTCGCCGATGAGGTTCTTGCCTTTCCCGCGAGGATAGCGGATGTTGACGTTGTCGCCCCGGAAGGTGGTCCAATGGTCCGGGTAGAGCGGCGTCAGATCGCGCCGCCCCCAGACCTTTTCCTTGAAGACAGAGGAAAGCTGCAACGGTTCATTAAGCTTGAGCATGGGCGGGAACAAGTTTGGAAATGAACTGCTTTAACCGCTTCAATCCTTCGTCAATGCGCTCTTCGGAGGTCGCGTAAGAAATGCGAACGTGCTCGCGCGTGCCAAACGCCGGGCCGGGCACCAGCGCCACATGGACTTCTTCAAGCAGGCGGGTGGCAAGCTCCGTGGAATCCTTCATGCCGGCCATCTTGAGCACCTTGCCGGTGTTCGGATACGCATAGAAAGCGCCATCGGGCATCACGCACTCGATTCCCGGCATGGCGCGCAGCCCGGCGACGATCTTTTGGCGCCGCCGCGTGTACTCGGCAAGCATCTGCCGTACCGAGTCCTGCGACCCGTTTAGAGCCTCCACCGCCGCTTTCTGCGCGATGGACGTAGGGTTTGACGTCGAGTGGCTCTGCAGATTCAGCATCTTTTTGAGCAACCCTTCCGCGCCCAGCGCGAAACCCACGCGCCAGCCCGTCATCGCGTAGGTCTTCGATAGCGATCCAACGATCAACAAGTTCTCCCGGTTCTTCGTAGCGCCAATCGAGTAGGGTTTGTGGTGGCCGTAAAGGAAGTGGCAATAGCACTCGTCAGACATCAGGAGGAAGTTGTGCCGTTCCGCGAGCGCGAGCAGCTTTTGCATCTCTTCCAGTGGCACGACGGCGCCGGAAGGGTTGCTGGGTGAATTCACAATCAAGATGCGGGTCTTCGGCGTGACGAGCTTCTCGACCGCCTCGGCTCGAATGGCGAACCCTTCGCTTTCCTGGGTCTCGAGCAGCGCCACTTTTCCGCCCGCGTAGTTCACGATGTCCAGGAAAGACACCCAGTAGGGAACGGGAAGAATAACCTCGTCGCCATGATTGATGATGGCGGCGACGGCTTCAAAAATGGCCTGTTTGCCTCCTACCGTGATCAGACACTCTTCCGCCTTATAGCTAGAGCCGAAATCCTTGGCATGCCGTTCAACAACGGCCTTCTTCAGCTCGGCCGTGCCGCCGGTGGGCGTATATTTCGTGAAATTCTGATGGATGGCATCGATCGCCGCCTGCTTGACGTTTTCCGGCGTGGCGAAGTCGGGCTCGCCCGCGCCGAAGTCCACCACGTCAATCCCGCCCGCTTTCATCTGCGTGGCTTTCTGCGAGACCACCAGCGTGGACGAAACGGATATCCTGCCAATACGTCCGGAAAATTGCATTGCTCCCTTACCTCGCTTTCAAATTGAAGCCAGAAATTAGAAACTGAAAATTCGAGATTCGCGCCCTTACCTTAAGCTGTCATTCTGAGCGCAGCCCGAGATCACGGAAATAGCGGGTACGCTACGGCACGGTTAAAACCGTGCCCTTCCGCCGTCTTGACCGGAATTTTCACAGCAGACCTCATGCGCCTGCGGCGCCCCCACGCTATTTTCATGCGAAGTGGCGGCCCAAAGGCCCATGGAATCTGCGCCCGGAGTGACATGTCCTATTCGACCTCAAGCCGTCTTCGCGGGGAATCATTCTCCCTTCGCCGGAAATTTCTTCTTCAATCTTTCTTCCACCAACGGTGGCACCAGGCCCGTGAGCGGTCCCCCATGGTGGATGATCTCCTTCACCAAGCGCGAGCTGATATAGACAAACGACCCGGCAGGCATCAAAAAAACCGTCTCCAAAGTAGGATCAAGCTTGCGGTTCATCAGCGCCATCTGCAGCTCATATTCGTAATCCGAAAAGGCGCGCACCCCGCGCAGAATCACACCCGCCTTCCTCTTTGCCGCGTAATCGACCAACAGGCCGCTGAACGTGTCCACCGTGACATTGGCCATGCTCTCCGTTACCAGCCGGAGCATTTCCACGCGCTCGGGCAGTGTGAAGAGCGGCTGCTTCTGCAGATTGGTGAGCACGGATACCACGAGGCGGTCAAACAGGCTGCTGCCACGCTGGATCAGGTCGAGATGGCCGTTCGTAATCGGATCGAACGATCCGGGATAGATCGCCGTGATTTCAGCCATAGGGATTGCCGAAGGCCTCTTGCCGCATGAACTAAGTGCTGTTGTTCATATTTACGATGATGTATTTTTTGTGCCCGTAGTAACCCCTCCCCCGGCCCGCTGGGCCCCCCTCTCCCCCTGGGAGAGGGCCGGTACCCTTATCTACGTCAAATGCCCACCCTCTCCCTTCGGGAGAGGGTGGCGCGGGGAAGCCGTGCTTCCCGCCGTGCCGGGTGATGGAAAATACGTAACTGCAATTGCGAATATGTGTACTTAGGAAACAGAAACCATGCCAGGGATCGTTGGTCTTATCACAAAAATGCCGCGCGACTGCGCCGAGCCGCAGCTCCAGCGGATGGTGGAAACTCTTCGGCACGAATCTTTCTATGTCACCGGTACGTGGATTGATGAACCCTTGGGGATTTACGTGGGGTGGGCTGAGCGGCAGGGTTCCTTCTCTGACGGGATGCCGCTCCGCAACGAACGGGGGGACGCCGTTCTCGTCTTTTCCGGAGAAGACTTCCCGGAGCCTGGAACCGCTAGCCGCCTCAAGGCGCGAGGCCATGTCTTTGACCCGGAGGGAGCTTCCTATCTTGTCCACGCCGCTGAAGAGGAGTCCACCTTTCCGGCGGGTTTGAACGGGAGATTCCACGGGCTCCTGGCGGACCGGACACGTGGGAAGGCGACACTCTTCAACGACCGCTACGGACTCGGCCGCATTTACTATCACGAAGCGAAGGATGCCTTTTATTTCGCCGCAGAAGCCAAGGCGATTCTCGCGGCGCTTCCTGAACTGCGCAGATTGGACGCTCGAGGCCTGGGTGAGTTCCTGAGCTGCGGCTGCGTAATGGAGAACCGCACGCTCTTCGAAGGTATTCACGCGCTGCCGCCCGCCTCGGCGTGGGCT
>JBOGJX010000365.1:0-9714 GCA_050745285.1 Terriglobia bacterium | reverse complement strand
CGTCAGAATGCCAGACAAAAAGACTTTTTTCAGCAACCTGTTCAGTGGCTCACATGCGGACGATCATCGGCGGGACTCTGACTATCCGGGCCATAACCGTACCCGTATCCGTAGTTTCCCCCGGCATAACCGTAGCCGTCACGATGCAGGTCAACGTCATTCAGCGCAACACCAAGGATGCGAGAGTTGGCGCCGTAAAGCAGGGAGCGCGCCCGGCGGACCACATCGTACGGTGTTGAATGCGCGCGGGTTACAAGAATAGCGGCATCGGTGAGCGTAGCGAGGATGCGGCTATCGGCCACGCTGAGAATCGGGGGGGAGTCTACTAGCACGAACTCAAACTCGGAGCGTAGCCTTCTCAGTAAATCCCCCGTCACGTTCGATGAGAGGATTTCTGCCGGGTTGGGGGGAATCGGGCCGCACGGGATCACGCTCAAATTGGGTACCCCTGGTACGGGAAGAACCGCATCGGCCAGGCTCACGTGCCCCGTCAGGCATTGAACAAATCCAGGCTTGTTATCCACGCCCGCGGCGCGGTGGCACGCGGGGCGTCTCATATCGCAGTCCACGACCACAACCCTCGTATTGAGGCTGGCAAGCGTCGCGCCTAAATTGAGCGCAGTGGTGGTTTTACCTTCGCTCGGCAGCGCGCTGGTGATGAGCAAAAGCTTCGGGACCGGGCTGGCTGAAAGAAGAATCGATGTGCGAAGCGACCGGAAAGCTTCCGTGATATCCGGGGCCGTCTGGATGGCCGGCGCATGATGGCCATTTCCATTCGTGCTGACCGGAATTAGCTTTCCTGCCGAGTCCTCCCCGTCCTCAAGATGCGCACCGTGACCATTCAAGGCGAACTTGGGCAGGATACCCAACGAAGGCAGGCGAAGCAGGCGTTCCACATCGTCTGAGGACTTCAGCGTCTTATCCAAGTATTCCTGGAAGAAGGCGAGGCCGACGCCCACACCCAACCCCAGAATAAGGCCAAGCGCCAGGTTAAGCATTACGCGGGGCTTCACGGGACCCTTGGGCACCACGGCCGTATCAACAACCCGGATATTGCTGGCGCTGAGGCCGGCGGAAACTTGCGCTTCCTTCAAGCGCTGCAGCATACCCTGATAAAGCTGGCTGTTAGAATCCACCGCCTGTTTGAGGATATTATACTGCACGGTCTTCCGGGCGATGTCATTCATCAATTTCCTTTGCTGATCAATCGCCCCGGACAGGTACTTAACACGATGCTCGGAAGACGTGTATTCGTCCTCGATGTTGTGAGTGATCGCCGCTTTTTGCTTGTCAATCTGCTTCTGCAAACCGGCGATTTGCCGCTGAACTTCCCGAGCCTTGGGATAGTTAGGCTTGACCCATGATGTGATCTCAGCATACTTGGATTTGTCATCCGCCATTTTTTCTTCGAGGTTCTGGATCAAGGCGTTGGAAAGCACGCCGGGCAGATCCTCCGTCTTGCCCTTCTTGACCAAGCTATAAAGCCCTTCCTGCGCAAACATATCCCCCTGAGCTTTGGAGTATTCCTGCAGAAGGTCCGTCATGCGGGCGGAAGCCAAATTCTGTTTGTCGGTAACGTAAAGAATATTATGGGATTGCGCGTAAGCCTGGAGCTTGTTCTGGGACTTCTCCAGCGCGGCTTGCAGGTCCACGAGTTTTCCTTGGAGCCAGGTCGAGGCCTGGGTGGTTTCCTGCCACTTCACATCGAGGTTCTGGCTCATGTAGTCCGCGGCAATCTTATTGGCAACCTGCGCGGCAATATCAGGACTATACGAATCGAATGATAACTGAACCAGATTGCTTCGCCGGATGGGGCTGATGTCCACGAAGTTTTGCGTGTGGGCAACGCTGTTCCGGTAATAGTCAGCGTTCACGTCAGGATTGGGATCCGTGCTCTTGGGGACTATTTTGGGAGTGCTTTGGATCAATCCAAAAAGGCTACGCGATTTGTAAAACTCAGGAATACGGTATAATTGCAGGTCATTGACCACCTGCTCAGCAAGGGTCCTACTCTTCAGAATTTTATACTGGGTCTCGAGGTAGGCGTCCACATCGACCGGATTGAGGCTCACAACCTCCTTGAAGTTCACCACGCTGGGAGGCTCAGGATCGATTTCAACCAGAACCTTCCCTTCGTACACCGGCTTTTCTTTGAGCGTGCCAATAGCAACCGTGGTAAACACAACCACCAAGCAGGCAAGGACCACCCACCGCCGCTTGAGAATGATGGCCCAATAGTCCAGAAGGTGCGGCACCTCCTCTGGAGAAACGTCCACAATCCGCTGCGCATCGAGGGCTTGCGATCCGTTTCGCGAAAGGTCTTCAAAGGGCAGACCGGGCTGCCGGCGTTCGAGTTCGTCCATTGGATTCCTTGTGCGGAAGGTGTCTACAGGCCACGCCAAATAATGAGGCCGCTAACCGTTGATAGGGCAGTACCGATCCCCGACCCGGCGAGGGTCTTCATTTCGCTGTTAGGCACTACCAGGATGTCATTGGCGGTGAGAACCGGGTCCTTCGCCTTACCCTTCATAATCTTGCCTAGATTGATGGAAGTAATTTGCCTCGTTCCGTCCGTCAGCGTATGAATAATTTCGTCATGCTTGGTGTTAGATCCTGGACCGAACCCCTGTGCCAACGAGAGGGCTTCCAAAGCCGTCAAGCTGTCACGGTCTTCGAGCGTAAACCCACCAGATTTTAAAACGGCTCCCACTACATAGACAATTCCAGCCTTACTCACCGTAATGGTGTCGAATGGCTTGATATCAATATTAAGGGCGCTGTCATGCGAATAAAGCAAGCGTCCCAAGTCGATTTTAACCTGGTCCGGAGCAAGCACGTTAATCCCATCGATCGGCTTGAGATCGCTAAAGCCAGTCTTTCGCGTGATGTAAGCCCACCGGCCGGCGGGAGCGCCGCCTTGCATGTTTCCGGCTGCAGTTCCGGGCATATTGACCCCACCGGCCATGGCAATAACCTGAATCAACGTCCGAGGGCCAGGCAACTGATAAAGACCGGGCTTCGAGACGGCGCCAACTATCGAGATGGGATTCGAGTGGAATTGCCGGATGAAAACGGTGACGTGCGGATCCTCAAGATAAGTCTTTCCCCACTCTTCCTGCAACTCATCGCGCAACTGCGCGGTGGTAAGCCCCGCGGCCTTAACGCGGCCCAGCAGCTTTACGGTGATGCTGCCATCATTCTCGACGCGGACAGTCTCGGTCATCTCAGGCAGGTTGAAGACGGTGATGGTCAACACATCTTCAGGCCCAAGCTTGTAATCAGGGCCGATCATCCCCCCACCCTCAATATCTTGAGAAGTTGATCCAGCCGCGTTGGCATCGGTTGATTGCACCCCAGCGCCGGCATCCTGGTTTTGGGCAGCGTTGGAATCTTGCTGCATGACCGCGGCCGAACCGGGGTCTGTGTCATCTTGTGCCCAGAGCGGCCTGCCGATCAAAAATAAACACAGCACAAGACCTACCAGGGTACAAGCCAATTTAAAATGCAGCTTCATGCATTCCTCGGGAAGATTAGAAATTGAGGCTTGAGGTCATAAGAGAGGGCACAGCCTTGCACACTTCTCCAATCATCAGCACAGCAACCCCGTAACCTATTGAAGTTAAACGAGACTGGTCTGATTGTCAAGGTGAGTCTTTCAGTCGCCAAGCCGTCGGAATGAAAGAACCTGTGTGAAGGGGCAGCGGAAGGGTGGGCAATCGGCTTGACTTCAATATCGCCGCCCAGTAAATTGGGGTTTACTGCGGATGCACGCCAAAATCCTTAAAGATGCGGCAAGGGGTTTCTTGAGTTATCTCCAGCGGCACATCCTCTCGCTTCAGGACTTCACATATCTCACGATCCGGGCATTCCGAAACGCCTTCAGTGCGCCCCGGTATTTCGGAGACACGCTTATCCAAATGGACGTGATGGGGGTCGGATCGCTCCCCATCGTCTTGCTGACCGGCTTCTTCACGGGGGTTGTGCTGGCGCTGCAGACCTACCGCACGCTTCAGACGTTCGGCACGTTGTCGCTGCTGGGCGAAGCGGTGGGCGTCGCCATGGTGCGCGAGCTAGGCCCGGTCCTCGCGGCGTTGGTGGTGGCTGGCCGCAACAGCTCCGGCATCGCCTCCGAGATCGGCTCGATGCTGGTTAGCGAGCAGATTGACGCCCTGCGCGCCCTCGGCACTGACCCCTTGCGCAAGCTGGTGTCGCCGCGCCTTTACGCCATGCTGATTACCCTGCCGGTACTGACCATTTTAGGAGATTTTGCCGGCATTCTGGGCGGAGGCCTGGTCAGCACCTCGATCGTCAAGCTCAGCGCCGCGCGGTATTGGACCGTTGCCTATCAATCCCTCACCATGCGTGACTTCACGCAAGGATTGCTCAAACCCTTCCTCTTCGGCGCGGTGATCGCTCTAGTGGGCTGTTTTTACGGCTTAAAGACAGAGGGGGGCACCGAGGGCGTTGGCAAGGCGACCACGCAAGCGGTGGTCGTGGCCTCTGTGCTCATCATCGTGCTGGACGCCGTGCTCACCCGCTTCCTCATCGGCATCCACTTCGCATAAGCAAAGCCGCGGTCTCATACCAATTTTCGGTCAAACATAGCATTTAGGCGGAGGCTGGAATTCCTCACGGTGTCATTCTGAGTCGATTCGCTCCTCTACGAATCGCTCTGAGCGAATCGAAGAGGCTCACGATAAACTTCGCGAAGAATCTGTTTTTCTCACGCCTTACAAGCAGATCCTTCGCTGCGCTCAGGATGATATCACCTGCAGCATCCCACCAAACGATCCCCATGGTTGACGTCAAATTCGTCTCAGTCGATACTCTCGCTATAAAGCGGATTGTCCGGGTCGCTATCCTGGTAGTACGAGACCGTTGCCGTGGGCCCGTCGAGCGTCATCATCGCGTATCCATGGTTGTAAAGACCCTGCGTGCTCCCCAGCGCGATCGGGTTGCCGCTCGAACCCTTCGTGATTACCGGGACGTCCGGAAACTTCGCATTAACCGGGCCATCGGCCGCGGCCACGGGAAAGCCGCCATGGCCAATACAGCGGCCCCGCTTAAGATTCATGAAGGGACCATAAACCCCAAAGCTATGCTCATGTCCCCAAAGCCACAGCGATGTTTTCGGGAGGAAGGAAGACACCTGCGAGTAGAGCCGCAGGTTGACCTCGCTGCCGTCGATCGCTTCATAGGCAGTAAAAAGCTGGTGATGTGAAAGGAGCACCGTGCGGCGAGTTCCCGCCTGATCAAGTTTGTCTTTGAGCCACGCGACTTCTGTCTCCTCGAGATACGTCGCTCCTGTCCCCGCGGAGCCGGGATTGCAATCGTGCAGACCAGTATCCATAGCCAGGAATTGCCAGTTGGCATTTCTCAGGCAGAAATAGCTGGCGGGTTGACCGAGCTTGTCTATCAAGTTGTAGTAAGGCGCTCCGCCGCAGTACATGTCATGATTACCCGCGAGGGTATAGGTGGGTATGGGCCGGATGGAAAGGTTCAGTATCTGGGTCCAGGGATTATAGAAGTAATTCAAATCCTCAAAGTCCGTCCCGGAATAGTAAACATCCCCCAGGTGGATCACCATGTCCGGTTGCTTATCCGCAATCTGCTTCAGGAGTGCTTTCGCGGGCCCCTGGCCGGTGCCCCAGTCGCCTAGGATGGCGATGTTGGCGTTATCGGGCAGCTTGTCCTCAATCACGAAGTCGCCCAGGTTTTTGTAGACCCGGTATGGGATCTTCTTGCCTTGCGCGATGAAGTATTCAGCGTACTTTATTGCGGCTTCCACATAACCAGGGTTACAGCCGCCGAACTTTCCGAACTCCGCCTTGAGCCGCTCCTGATCCTGTTGCTGGCTGACGATGATCGCCTTGGCTAACTTCAGCGCCGAAAGCGAGCAATAGCCCAGGGTCTGGATGAGCCCCTCGGTAGCGGCCTGTCCGGGGGCCACGTCAGGGAGCGGCGTGCCGCTATTCACGGCCGTGCAATACGAGGCGGAATCACGAATCATAAACTGGTCGGGGTCCGGGCGTTCGCTGACGACGAGCGCCCCGCCCACGCTTAGTGTCTGCGTGCCAGCAATCTTCTTGGCCACCACTTCCTCAACGGCTGATTGCCAGATTGAAAGCTTGGGGTCATGGAACTGTTTCATTTGTCCCACAGGGACCACCTCCCAGATTTTCGTTTGGCTGGCCCACACGCCGCATTAAAAAACTTGACTCACTCGCATCAAGCTTCGCTCGCCAGGACTTTTGCGGCTCAAACACCCATCAAAGCCTGCAAGAGATTCAGCAGGCCTGCTCCTTGAAACGAGCGGTCGCGGCCCAGGTCGATTGCCGATTTCGCCAAGATTTGCTTGATTTGCCAGGGATTGCCCTTGAACTCCGCATGTACGGAGAGAAAGGCCGCAACCGCACCTGACACGTGCGGAGCGGCAACGCTTGTGCCGCTGCCTTCTTCATACTCGTAGCCCTTATCGAGGTGAATCGAGCAGGAAATCACCTTCTCTCCCGGCGCCACCAAATCAGGCTTCATGCGGCCGTCGCTCGTGGGTCCTTTCGAGGAGAAATATGAAACCCCGTAAAGGTGCGGAGCCGTCTTATGCACCGATCCCACGGCAAGCGCGGCGTCTGTGTTGGCAGGATCCGTAATCGAAAGGCTAAAGCCCGCAGGCGCCTCTTGCCCGGTGCTCAGGGTGATATTCCCGTATCCGGAATTGCCGCAAGAAATGACCACCACGAGTCCCGATTTTACCGCGCGGGTCACTTCCCGGCAGAGCGGGCTATGCCCGCAGCCGTAAATCTGCGGATCATAGGGGTAACCCAGGCTCATGTTGACGCCATCGATCTTGGCCACTGAATTAGCCTGGTTAACCTTCTGCAGGTATTCCAGTCCCAAAATTGCTGCGGACGCGGCGCCCGTGCCATCGTCGTTCAGCACCTTAATATTCACCAGCTTGGCCAAGGGTGCGACGCCTGAAGGACAGCCGTCGAGATCCATCACTTCCGGCTCGCTCTGCTCCTCCACAAACCTAGCCGCCCGGTAGGGAGCGTGGTCCTCTTTGGCTTGGCTTGCCCCGGCAATGATGCCGGCAACGTGCGTTCCGTGCCCATTCAAATCATCGAGTGTGCTGGAGAGGGAGAAGTTCCGGCTGAGGCCAAGATCGATCGTGGCGAATGGCTTGAAATGCGGGTGTTCAGCGCGAATGCCCGTATCCAAAACCGCCCAGGTGATACCCTTTCCGCGCGCGTCAAAAGTCCGCCATGAGGGCGACGCCTTAATAGTTTCTGTGGAGGAAAGAAGGTGGCTATAGCAAGTTTCGTCCTTCCAGATCTGGTAAATCCAATCCTTCTGCGCGAGCTCTTCAATGTCAGCCGGCAAGAGCGAAGTGAAAATATAATAGTCGCTCTCGGTGATCCTGGCCGTCTTCCCTTGTAGAAACTCCTTCGTCATGTCTTTGGCCGGTTGTAGCCCCAGGTCCGGATGACTCTCAGAGTTCTCGACGCTGATAATCAGCGGAATGGGCGCGGGTGCGCCGCCCGCCGCCTGCGCCGCCATTTCCTTCCTAACCGGGAGGGAAATGACAAAGCTCTTCATACTTGGCGCGCGACGGCCCTTTGGCATTTTTACGAGCCTCCTCTACCGGCAAGCCAACTCAGATTTTGTTAAGGATACTGCGCACACGCTAGCGTGCAGCTTGAATTATGCCAAGGATTCGTCAGGTTAACAACGCGTATGCCACCGGCGACGAGTATAGGCGCGTAGGAACTTATGACGCAGATCCGCCAGTTGGCACGGCCGCGATTGGCTCCTGTGTAGGGTGTTTGCTGAGGGGCCCTGGGGTGTAGCGCAGAGTTTTGTTGCTGAAACTCTGCGGCTTTTTTTGTTTATCAATGGGCAACCGCAGATACGGCAGAATCTTAACAACAAGACTCTGCGCTGCAGACTCCGGCGATAGACAGGATGCCGTGAGCAGGCAGGCTATAATCGAGGCGCATGCATTCAAACCAATGTATGCGCCACCCGCGGCGTCCAAAGGCTGAATTCCTACCGTCGGGCCCCATTAGGAAGGACCATAGTAATAAACACCTTTCGTCCTTTTTGCCTTATCCTGACACTGGCCCCTTTATAGAGGCGCTCTTTTTGGTATGCGAGCTCTAGCTGAACCGGAAGTGCCGCTTGCTCCGATTTGGTCCTCGTGGTCTCCGGCAGTACTTTGCACCCCCCCAACTCAAACGTCGCTCCCCATGCTCTAGCGGCTCTTGTGAGCACATCAAGTCTTGGAAGGGAGTTCCCCTTCTCGTAGTTGTAGAGCATCTGTCGCGTGACTCTTAGGACCTCCGCGGCGTTTGCCACACTGAGACCCGAGGTCACCCGCGCCTTTCGCAACTGGTCGCCTAACCCCTTTGCAGCGTACTTACTCATCAGGACCGTCCGATTTTTGTATAAGCCTTCCAATCATAGTGCCGCGGAAAATATTGTCAAATTTATTTTACATTTTAAAAGCTTTGTAAAATATCATTGACAATGATATAATAAGATGTAGTTATTCAATTATGGGAGGTCTCAATATTTTGTGGCTTGCGCTGTGTGTACCAATCCGCGTATTATAGTTAATCTATAACGTTGTGGTCTTTTTTCTCCCCACCTATACAGCGCATCTAACTCTTCGGGATGCGTGAGCTAAAGCCAGATGATCTGGTAACATCCTGGCGATAAGATTAAGAGAGGAGGTAATGCCATGGTAGCTGCGCCAACCGCGACAGACACGCCCGACTTGCGCCCGGATGACGTCCTGGGTGCGATTCTAGCTATTGCAAAGGAGCAAAATGAGAAGGAAGGCTCTAAGCGTTTTGCATTCAGGGGCCACGACTCAGATCTCCAAGAGCTATTCAGCGAATTAGTACGGAAATTCAATGAGCCCCTGATGCGCCGCTTTGTCTTTTCGGATAAGGGCCCTACGCCGTATAGCCCCGTTCTCAGTGACGCCGTCAGCAAGCTTCAGTTGTGCGGATTCGTTGGTCGAGAAAACCCGGATTACGAAATCTTGTTCGTGAGGCCTGCAGCCGTGAAGTACTTTGAATCGGTACTTAAGTGTAAACTTTCCGGGCAGCAGCTCGAAGTGCTTCGGCAGGTAGCGGACGCATTCAAGAGCAAGGTCACTCCTGTACCTTAAGGAAATACTGCGCAAGCAGAGGGGGAACTCTTGTCGGAGACTTTGGAGAAGCGAGTCGACACGTTCGTGGAGTGGCTCTTCAAGGAGCACAAGCCCAGGGTCCCGCGTGAGCCGAAAGTTATCAACGATGCGCTGCTTGGAAATCAATACTTCGCCAAGCATGAAATTTTAGTCATCGATTCACCCCTGATCCAGCGGCTCCGCCGTATCCATCAGACCGGCTTGGTATTCCACGTCTTCCCATCGGCAACGCACTCCCGATTTGAGCACTGCCTCGGCGCGTGCACTATAGCCGAGCGGTGCTTCAGTGCCATCAAGGACAGGTTCGCAGTAGAGGAGCCAACGCGCGTGTTCCCCGCCGATCCCGACCGTATTAAGGGTGACTTGGCTCACCTCAGAATGGCTGCACTCCTCCACGATGTAGGACACGGGCTTTGTTCCCACGCCTCGGAGCAAATCTATACAGCGGCAACGGACATAAGCGAATTCCAATGGCAGGAGGCATCAGGACTTTCCTCATTTTTTTACGACTCCCAGCC
>JBOGJX010000364.1:0-3024 GCA_050745285.1 Terriglobia bacterium | reverse complement strand
CGACAAGGGGTAAGCGCCGGACCAGCGATGGCCCAGCGCCGAACCTCCGTTGGGTGCGTGCCCGCGTTACCCGGCTTTGTAGCGCAGCGTTCGTATTTTAACGCTGCGGCTTTTTGTTGGGACCGCTAAAAAGCCGCAGGGTTGAAAAACGAACCCTGGGCTACAGCCGCACGGGTACGCAGGGAGCGCACCGAAAGCGGCGGCAAGCCGCCGCACTCCAAAAGCGCTCCGCGCCAACCCCGTGGGCTTGTGATTGCGAACGAACGGGAAAAACCCACGGCACAAAACCCGTGTCGTGGCTACCTCCTACGCACCTTAAGGTGATGCTTTAACTTCTGTCGGCGCGCCGACGTTGAATCGACGGACAGTGGAGTTAGGAGGGCAATAATACGCTGTCATGCTGAGCGAAGCGAAGCATCTGCTTGGGTTTGACCCGCCCGCAAAAAAAGCAGATGCTTCGCTTCGTTCAGCATGACATGCCCTTGGGTTGCAGGTGAAATGTGCGCTTCGCCAGCCCCGCGAATCATGCGCCCGCGGCAACGACATTCTTTAATCAAGGAGCTTTCGTCATGGAAAAATACGTTTATTCGTTTGGCGGTGGCAAGGCTGAAGGCAAAGGCGATATGAAGGACGTGCTCGGCGGCAAGGGCGCCGGTCTTGCGGAGATGACTAACGCCGGCTTGCCCGTCCCTCCCGGCTTTACCATCGCCACCTCAGCGTGCCTGGCCTACTTTAAAAACGGAAACAAGCTGCCGGATAACATACGCAAAGAGGTGGATAAGTCCCTGGCAAATCTAGAAGCCCTGTTGGGGCAGAAATTGGGTGACGCCAAATCCCCGCTGCTGGTATCGGTCCGCTCGGGGGCCAAGTTTTCCATGCCGGGCATGATGGACACCATCCTGAACCTCGGCACGAATGACACGGTGGTCAAAGCGGTGGCGCAGAAGACGCAGAATCCGCGCTTCGCCCGCGATAGCTACCGGCGCTTCATTCAGATGTTTGGCAACGTCGTGCTGGAGATGCGGAAGGAGCAGTTTGAACACATCTTCGACGGCCAGAAAAAGAAACGCGGATTCAAGCTCGATACCCAACTGACGCCCGAAGACCTTCAGGCGGTGATCGATGGATACAAGAAGCTGATCCGCCAGAAAACCGGAAGGGATTTTCCCCAGGACCCGCGCGTGCAGCTTGAAATGGCGATTGAGGCCGTATTCCGCTCCTGGTATAACCCTCGCGCTGAAACCTATCGGCGGCTCAACCGCATTCCCGACGATCTTGGAACGGCGGTCAACGTTCAGACCATGGTCTTTGGAAACATGGGCGAAACATCCGGCACCGGCGTGGGCTTTACCCGCAATCCTGCCAGCGGCGAGAAACAGTTCTACGGTGAGTTCCTGATGAACGCGCAGGGAGAGGACGTGGTGGCGGGCGTGCGTACGCCGGCGCCAATTCTTGAGCTGCAAAACGTGATGCCCGCCGTTTACGATCAATTGCGCGAAATTACCACGCGCCTCGAGCAGCATTACTGCGACGTGCAGGATTTTGAGTTCACTATTCAGGAAGGGAAGCTCTACATGTTGCAGACGCGCAATGGCAAGCGAACCGGAAACGCCGCTGTGCGCATCGCCGTGGACATGGTGGAGGAAGGCCTCCTCAGCGCACAGGAGGCGCTGATGCGCGTCGAGCCGGAACAGTTGAATCAGCTTCTTCATCCAGTGCTTGACGAATCTAAACCATTAAATATGATTGCAAAGGGGTTGCCAGCATCGCCAGGAGCTGCTGTAGGGCGCGTCGTCTTCACCGCGGATGAAGCCGCAGCCAAGGGCAAGGAAGGCGCGGTGATCCTGGTACGGGCCGAAACCGTTCCGGATGACATTCACGGCATGGAAGTGGCGGCGGGCATCCTGACCTCGCGCGGCGGCATGACCTCGCACGCGGCCGTCGTGACGCGCGGCATGGGGAAGTGCTGTGTGGCGGGTTGTTCCGAGGCCGACGTGGATGAAAAGAGGAAGGTGTTGAAAATTGGCAAAAACGTGATTAAAGAAGGCGACTGGATTTCGCTCGATGGATCGACGGGACGTGTCTTCCTGGGCAAGGCGCAGACCGTCGACCCGGATACGCGCGGCGGCGTTTTTGCCACCTTCATGAAGTGGGCGGACGATCATCGCAAGCTAGGTGTGCGGGCGAACGCCGACATCCCGCGCGACGCGACCGCGGCGCGGCAGTTCGGCGCCGAAGGCATCGGACTGTGCCGCACCGAGCACATGTTCTTCGCCACGGAGCGCTTGCCTCACGTGCAAGCCATGATCATGGCCTGCAAGGACACGCCGAGCTCCGCTGAAATCAAGGAGAGCATTGAGAAAGAAAAGGATTCCCAAAAAGTTGTTGCCTTGAAAAAGCAGTTAAAGGAAGTCCAGGGTTACGAGAAGGACCGCCGCGCGGCGCTGGCCAAGCTCCTCCCCATGCAGCGCAAGGACTTTGCCGGGCTCTTCAAAGCGATGAACGGCCTGCCGGTGACCATCCGCACGCTGGACCCCCCGCTGCACGAGTTTCTGCCTAAGAGAGAGCAGCTTATGGTGGAAATCGCCACGCTTGAAGCGCAGCACAAGAAGGGAGCCAAGCTTAGCCATCTCAAGAAGATGTTGGGAGTTGTTGAAGGCTTACATGAATTCAATCCCATGCTCGGGTTGCGCGGCTGCCGCCTTGGCATCTTGTACCCGGAAATCACCGAAATGCAGGCGAGGGCGATCTTTGAGGCGGCGGTCGACTGCAAGAAAAATGGAATTGAAGTAAAGCCTGAGGTTATGATCCCACTTGTCGGAGACGTAAGGGAGTTATTCATACAGAAGGATATCGTAGACCGCGTGGCGCGCGAGGTGTTCGAAAAGCGGGGCGCCTCGGTGGAATACCTGTTGGGCACGATGATCGAGCTGCCAGCGGCGGCGCTCTCGGCGGCGGAGATTGCCCAGGAAGCGCAATTCTTCAGCTTCGGCACGAACGATTTGACGCAGACCACATTCGGGC
>JBOGJX010000363.1:0-13860 GCA_050745285.1 Terriglobia bacterium | reverse complement strand
TGATATAGCCGCGACGCATGAGATCAATGAGAACCGGACCCAATCCCACCTTGATCACGTGCCCGCCCAGGCCCCAGATCAAGGGCTTATTCTTCTTCCGCGCGTTCTCCAACGCCGTAACCACACCGCGAAAACTTTCCGCCGCAAGGATACGCGAAAGGGAAGCAAGCCACTGCTGAACAGAGGCGCCTGGCGCAAGCGGCTTGGCAAACTCCGCCACTGTGACCTTGCTCGGGCGCGACTTCAGCGGATAGGTGTGAACATGATTGAGTTTGAGAGGGTGGATTAGATAGCGCGTCATGGGGTGTCCGTGTTCTACTTATCTGC
Organism: Terriglobia bacterium; assembly: GCA_050745285.1. Lineage (GTDB taxonomy): Bacteria > Acidobacteriota > Terriglobia > UBA7540 > UBA7540 > RH2-MAG17b. Next base: position 13,533 of record JBOGJX010000363.1, on the reverse strand, counting down.
GGCGTCTGCAATCTGCTTGGTAATCTCATTTTCGGTCACAGAAAAAGCCTCGCGCAAAGACGCAAAGGATCGCAAAGAAGGCGCCCGGTGAAATTGTGATTCCACGCACTGGGCGATGCTCGCACGTAACGAGATCCTCATCTAGGGGCTTGAGCAGTCATCCTCTTCGTAACGACGTCTCACAACTCGTTTTCCAAGGTCTTCAACATCGCAGAAACGGCGCTCTTCAATGTTGGCACATCCTGTTGAACAATTTCCCAAACATTCTCCAGATCGATTCCCAGGTAGTTGTGAACCAAAAGATTCCGGAAGGCCCCGATGCGCCCCCACTCGATGTCAGGATGGAAGTTTTTTAGAGAGTCAGGAAGATGTTGCGTCGATTCGCTCAAGACCTGAAGATTTCTGAGCACTGCATCTTGAAGCGTATGCGAGCCGAAAAAGCCGTCGCGGCCAGCGCGTGTATCTTCTTCAATGCGCCGTATACATTCAAGGATGTGGCGTAAGTAAATGCTATCGTCTTTCATAGCGGAACTGCTTCATTTAGAATATAGTCTCGCAGATCCGTCCGCAGGGCCCTTTCCGTAATCACCTCGACACGTCGGCCAAGCAAAGCTTCAAGCTCAAGAACGAGCCCCGCGGGAAACCACGAGCTTGTCGCAGGTCCTACATCCACCAGCAGGTCGATGTCGCTGTCAGGCCGAGCATCGCCCCGTGCCATGGATCCGAAAATTCTTATATTCGTAGCGCCATGCTTCGTAGCAATCCGCTGGATTTCATCGCGTTTATTGGCGATCAATTCTTCAACGCCCACTGATCTTTTCAGCCTCCCAAGCTTGTATTGTTAAGTGCATGGCGCCTCCTCGCCGCGGGCCGTGTGCTTCAGCACCCCCGCAAGCGCCTGGCCGGTATGCGACTTCTCATTGCCCGCGACGTCCTCGGGGGTTCCCTGCGCAACAATATAGCCGCCAGCCTCGCCGCCTTCGGGCCCGAGGTCGATGATCCAATCCGCTTGTTTAATCACGTCCAGATTATGCTCGATGATGATGACGGTGTTGCCCAGGTCTGTCAAGCGATTGAGGACCGCAAGCAGTTGCTTTACGTCGTCAAAATGGAGGCCCGTGGTTGGTTCGTCCAGGATGTAGAGCGTGCGTCCGCTCTGGCGGCGGCTCAGCTCCCGCGCGAGCTTGATGCGCTGCGCCTCGCCGCCAGAAAGCGTGGTGGCGGCCTGGCCCAGATGAATGTAGCCAAGCCCCACGTCCACCAGGGTTTGCAGCTTCTGGCGGATCGCCGGGATGTTTTCGAGAATGGGCAGCGCGTCCTTGGCCGTCATTTCCAGCAGGTCGGCGATCGAGGCGCCCTTGTATTTCACGGCCAGGGTTTCCGAGTTGTAGCGCCGTCCGCGGCACACTTCGCAGGTGACGAAAACGTCGGGCAGGAAATTCATCTCGATGCGGCGCAACCCATCCCCTTGGCACGCCTCGCAACGCCCGCCCTTCACATTGAAGCTGAAGCGCCCGGCGCGGTAGCCGCGCTGCCGCGACTCAGGCAGCATGGCAAACAGTCCGCGGGTGGGCGTAAAAAGGCCGGTATAGGTGGCCGGATTCGAGCGGGGCGTGCGGCCAATGGGTGATTGGTCAATCACAATGACTTTATCAATCTGATCCATGCCTTGAATCTTCTTATGTTCCCCCGGGTCCTCGATGGCGCGGTAAAGCTCCTTCGCCATGGTACGGTAGAGGATATCGTTGACCAGCGTGGACTTGCCGGAGCCGGAAACGCCCGTGACCAAGGTAAGCACGCCGAGGGGAAACTTCACATCAATGTTCTTCAGATTATTTGCGCTTGCTCCGAGCACGGTGAGACGTTTTCCATTGATTTTCCTCCGGCTCTCCGGGACGGGAATCGTAAGCTTCCCGGAAAGATACTGGCCGGTAAGCGATTCCGGCGTTTCGGCAATGCGCTGCGGCGTGCCAAAGGCCACCACCCGGCCGCCCTGCTGCCCGGCGCCGGGACCAAGATCAAGAACGAAGTCGGCGCGCCGGATGGTCTCCTCATCGTGCTCGACCACAAGAACGGTGTTGCCGAGATCGCGCAGGCGTTCGAGCGTCGAGAGCAGACGAAGGTTGTCCCGCGGATGCAAGCCGATGCTTGGCTCGTCGAGCACATAAAGCACGCCACGGAGCTTCGAGCCGATCTGCGTAGCCAGCCGGATGCGCTGGCTCTCCCCGTTCGAGAGCGTGGCCGCGGAGCGGTCAAGGCTCAAGTAGCCCAATCCGACTTGATCCAGAAATTCCAGCCGGGCCGAAATCTCATTCACAATCCGCCGGGCAATCGTCTCCTCACGCGGGTTCAAATTCATCCCCCGCGCTTCCTTAAGCGCGCGCTTCACCGGAAGCGCGGTGAACTCGGCGATGGAGAAGCCGCTTACTTTGACGGCCAGGCTCTCCGCCCGCAGGCGCTTTCCACCACACCCAGGGCATGGGATCGCAGACATATAGCGCTCAAACCACTCGCGGAATCCTTCCTGCGCGGTCTCGCCATACCACTGGTCAAGAATCGGTATGATCCCGGCGAATCCCGCCCCATTCGTGGATTTGCCGTACAGAAGCAGGTTTTGAATCCGGCGCGGGAACTGGTTAAACGGGGTCATGAGGTCAAAGCTATATTCTTCGGCGGCGCGAGAGACGCTGCGGCGCATGAGCGATGAGCTGGCGCCCGGCCCAAGGGCGCCGGAGAACAGAGGGCGCGACCAATCCCCGATCACCTTGGCCGGATCGAAGGAATATTTGCTGCCCAAGCCATGACACGCCTCACAAGCGCCATAAGCGCTGTTGAACGAAAACGAACGCGGCTCAAGCGCCGGAATATTGATGCCGCAGTTTACACAGGCGGACTCCTGTGAATACACGTGCTCCGCGCCGTTGACCACTGCCACCTGCACAACGCCTTTGGTGAGGGTCATAGCCGTTTCGATGGAGGATGCCAGACGTCCTTCGATGCCGGGCTTGAGCAGCAGACGGTCCACGACCGCTTCCACCGTATGGTTGCGGCGGCGGTCAAGCACGATCTCCTCATCAAGCTGCCGGAGATGACCATCTACGCGCGCCCGCACAAAACCTTGTTGTGAGAGCTTCTCGAAGAGCTTCCTGAATTCGCCTTTTCTACCCCGCACAACGGGGGCCAGAATCATTACGCGTGCATCGCTCGCGCCATTCTCTTTCCCACCGCTGCCGAGCAGATCCATGATGGTTGAGACAATTTGTTCCGTGGTCTGGCGGGAGATGGCGCGGCCGCAAAGGTGGCAGTGGGAAACACCGATCGAGGAATAAAGCAGGCGCAGGAAGTCATAAATCTCTGTAATGGTTCCGACGGTTGAGCGCGGACTGCGGCCTGTGGTTTTCTGCTCGATGGAAATGGCCGGACTGAGGCCCTCAATCGAATCTACGTCGGGCCGCTCCATCTGATCGAGAAACTGGCGAGCGTAAGCAGACAGCGTTTGGACGTACCGCCGTTGGCCTTCGGCATAGATCACGTCAAAGGCGAGGCTGGATTTTCCCGAGCCGCTCAAGCCCGTCACCACGCTCAGCGTGTTGCGCGGAATCGCCACGCTGATGTCCTTCAGATTGTGTTGGCGTGCTCCGCGCACCGTGATACGGTCGATCATTGGCTCAGCCTGCCTCAGAGGAGATTAAAGACAATAGCCCAACCTTCCATGCTAAAGGACGAAGAGGAAAGCCGTCAAGCCGCTCATCGGTTTCACGTTAAGCGGCGTTAGAGTCCTGGAGTTGCAAAACTTGATGCGAATTGGTCAAGCTTCCGTTGTCTCCCTCACCCGGCGTTTCGCGGCGCCCTCTCCTTGGGGAGAGAGATGGGTTCCCACGGGAAGCTACGGGTGAGGGCTCGGCGGCATGGCTAACGGCTTGCCCGTCCGACCGCACTTTCATCCTTTGCGGGCTCAGCTATAGCCAGCCGGGATACTCTGTGCCCCGCAATCTCTTGCGTCGGCCCTCTAACTGATATAGAATTCCGTTAAGGATGGCATGCTGAAGTGCCTATTGCATTCCGCAGGATAAGCGGTTAGATTATAGAGCGCGCCGGAGCGGATGGTTGAGCGGTTCTATTTCAAGGCGTGAAAATAAGACGAATATATCCATGGTTAAGAGCAAAAGCCCCTTCAGCTTGGCGTCGTGATTTTCCTAACGGGTTGCCCCCCACCCGGCCCTGCTCTGCGAGTCCCCCCCCTTCTCTCGCAGGGCGCCGGGCCCGGGGTGGGGGGCGTTTTCAGAATCCCCCGGTCAAGCCGGGCACGGGGGACGGAACGCCGCCGCTACAACCCCACGGACTCTTTAGCCATTCTGCCAGGAGAATTCAGAGGTAGTCATGCCAGATCATCAGAAGGGTGTTTTATTTCATAGCACCTCGCTTCCCGGCGAGCAGTCTGGTACTCTGCTCTCGGTTACGCGTGAACAAGCAGGCTGGAATACGGTGAATTTCGCGGTACGAAAGCTTCAGGCCGGCCAAGCTCTGAAGGGAGACACGCATGGCGAGGAGGCTGCGTTTGTTCTACTGGGTGGCCGGCTCAGCGTGGACTGGGGTGACGGCCGGAAGTTGGTTGGCGAACGCAAGAACGTCTTCAGCAGCTATCCCTCCGCCGTGTATCTGCCGAAGGAAACGAAATTTGAGCTCTGGGCGGAGACGCCTTGCGAAATTGCGGATTGCCGGGTTCCTTGCTCCACGCGCCTGAAGGCCCGCCTGATCGGTCATTCGGACATACGCCTTGAGATACGCGGCGGTGGGAACGCAACCCGCCAAATCCTGGATGTGATTCCAGCCAGCTTCCCCGCCGAGCGTCTGTTGATCTGCGAGGTCTACACACCGAGTGGAAACTGGTCGAGCTATCCTCCGCATAAGCACGATGTTCACAACCCCCCCTACGAAGCCGATCTAGATGAGGTCTATTACTACCGCATCGACGATCCGATGGGTTATGCCTTCCAGCGGCTCTACAACGACGCCGGAACCCACGACGAAATCGTGAGGGCGGCGGATGGTGATCTGGTTGTGGTTCGGGACGGCTACCACCCGGTCGTCGCGGCCTATGGGTACAACGTGTACTACCTCAACGTCCTGGCAGGTAGCGAGCATTCGTTTGCCAACAGCGACGACCCAAAATACGCGCACCTGCGGAAGAACTGGCCCCCTCCCGACCCGCGCCTCCCACTGGTCCGCCCGAATGCGGAACTAGGCTTCGGATGAAACCCATGAGGTGTATCCTGCGGCTCTGCCGCTTGCTGTCTCGAAAATAACCGATAACGGGGGTGGCGCACACGCTGCGGCGTGTGCGAAATCGGGTCGCGGACACGGCAAAATGCGCCGCGTCTGCGCCACCCATCGGTATTTTCATGGTTTGGCGTGAACCTGTTCCAGAGCATTTTCGATTCTGACGCTGCTCGCGCCGGCGCGCTATCGCGGCGCAAGGGGAATCGGGCTATTTTTAGACCAAGCATTTCCGAGGAGGTCGGATGATATAATCCATACGGTCATCGCTTCATGAAGAAAATCCTTGCCATCCTCATAGTGCTTGCCGCCGGGGGCGCCAATCTTCGAGCCGCCCCACAGACCCGGACGATCCTTGTCTTTCCCTTTGAAAACCAGAGCGCCAGCTCCGACCTCGGCTGGATTTCTGAGGCCTTTGCTCAGGTGCTCTCCGCCCGAATGGAGGGCCCCGGCCGGCTGATTCTGGGCAGAGAGGAGCGCAACGCCGCCTATAAGCAACTTGGCATTCCTCCCGACGCCACCCTGACCCTCGCCAGTGAATACCAGGTGGCGCAGACGCTGGGCGTGGATTGGGTCGTGGTCGGGAGTTTTCAAGTATCCGGGCGGCTGTTGAACGCGCAAGCTCAATTGTTGGACCTGCAAAATCTCAAGCTCTATCCGCCGCTCAAAGAAACGGACGAGCTATCCAACCTTATCTCAGTCGAGACCCGGCTCGCTTGGCGCCTTCTTGCCGGTCATGACCCAAACTTTACTTCGGACAGTGAGCAGAACTTTGCCGAGCGATTTCCTCCCATCCGTTTGGATGCCTTTGAAAGTTATATCCGCGGCATCCTTGCCATTGACGGAGCTACAAAAATACACTTTCTTACTGCCGCGTACCACCTGGATCCAGCCAGCTCCGCGCCCGCCTACGCGCTCGGTCAATACTACTTCCGGAAGAAGGATTATGGTGACTCCGCGCTGTGGCTCTCCAAGCTGGGCGCCAAAGATCCCAATTATCTTGCGTCCTTGTTCCTGAGCGGCGTGGACGATTTCTTTTTGGGCCGCAACAAGGAAGCGGAAAGCGATTTCCAGACGCTTTCCACGCAAATGCCTTTGAATGAAGTCTGGAATAACCTCGGCGTTCTCGCCGTGCGGCGGGCTAATTACGCCTCGGCGCTCGGCGATTTTGAGCACGCTTACCAAGGCGATCCATCAGACGCGGATTACAGTTTCAATCTCGGCGCCTGTTATTCGGACCTCAAGGACTTTCCCAAAGCCGTGCAATATCTTAAGCAAGCGCAGGCGCGGGATGAGAGTGACCTTGGGGTGCGAACTCTGCTAGCCTACGCAATGGGCAAAGCGGGTGATGCGGCTGGCAGCCAGGCGCAGCTCAAATGGGTGGCCAGCCACGACGGCACAGCCATGGCCGACCTGAACGAAGGCATTCTCCCACAGCCGAGATTAAAACGGCAATACAACGGCGCCGCCTTCCGGCTGCTTTCCGCGGCTGTACATAACTCGATTGAAGACGTACTCGAGAAAGAGCCGCCCAAACAGCACGGGCGGTATCACCTTGAGCGTGGAGAGGAATACATCAAGCAGCGGCGTTTGCCCGAGGCGCTCCGCGAACTGAATGAAGCCGCCTCATTGATCCCGGATAACAGCGCCGTCCACCTTTTCTTGGGGCAGGCTTATGAGCTGGGCGGCGAGCACGAAAAGGCCATCGCGGAGTTCGAGACCGCGCTGAACCTGAACAATAACGCCGTCACCCACCTCTGGCTGGCGCACGCCTATCTCTCATCGCATCAGCCGGGGCAGGCTCTAACCCAGAGCCACGCAGCCCTCGCCCTTGATCCGGGCAATGCCGATGCCCAACGGCTTATTGATTCCATTCGTCAGCAGCAGGAACATTTGCGGGCGGACCCGTGAAGCCAATCCAGCGGGTGGGCCAATTCGTTCTGGTCGTTCTGGTCGTTCCGGTCATTCTGGCCGCTCTGGTCATTCTGGCCGTGTTTGCCTTGCCGGCAGAAGCGGCAGCAGTGACCTCGCGTCCCGGAGCCGTGACAGCGCCCAGCCGGCCCGTTGTGGTTGAGATTCATCTCGGCGGCATCATCCAACCCGTCAGCGCGGAATACGTGGAACATGGCATCACCTACGCTAACCATATTCACGCCGATGCGATCTTACTCGATCTGAGCACGCCCGGAGGACTGGGCCTCTCCATGCGCGGCATCATTCGCTCCATTTTCAGCTCCGGCGTCCCGGTGATAACCTATGTTGCCCCAAGCGGCAGCCGCGCGGCTTCGGCTGGCTTTTTCATTCTCATCGCTGGCGACGTCGCTGTGATGGCCCCTGGGACCAATACCGGCGCGGCCCACCCGGTAATGCTGAGCGGAGCCGACATCGGCAAGACCGAAGCCGCCAAGGTGGAGAATGACGCCGCGGCCTACATTCGCAGCATCGCCCAACAACGGGGCCGGAACGCGCAACTGGCAGAGGCCGGCGTGCGGCAGAGCAAATCGTACACCGCCCGCGAGGCGCTCGATGGCCACCTGATTGACGCCATCGCCACAAGGCCGCAAGAGATATTCAAACAGTTCGACGGCAAGACCATCAAGCGGATCAACGGCAGCTCGACCACGCTCCACTTGGCCAACGCCCACATCGATGACTACTCAATGACCTCGCGCGAGCGCTTTCTGTCACGCCTCGCGGACCCGAACATTGCCTTCGTTCTCGGAGCGATCGGCGCCATTCTGCTCTACTTCGAGTTCACTCATCCCGGAATGGTGCTTCCGGGAATCGCCGGCGCCATTGCGGTGGTCCTTGCGTTGCTCGGCTTCCATCTGCTCCCGATTAACTATGTGGGAGCCGCGCTCATCATACTGGCCTTCGTGCTCTTTGCGCTGGAGGCCCATATCACCTCGCATGGGCTGCTTGCTGCGGGAGGAATTGCCGCCATGCTCTTTGGCTCGCTAATCCTGATCAAGACGCCGTGGCCGGGCGCCCATATCCATCTCTCCACCTCGGTCAGCGTAACGCTCCCTCTGGCGCTCATCACGATTCTTTTGGTGCGCGCCACCATTTTGGCGATGCGGCAAAAAACGGTTACGGGCCCCGAGGGATTGGTGGATGCCGTGGGCGTGGCGCGGACGGACCTCGCACCCGCAGGAAAGGTGCTGGTGCACGGCGAGATCTGGGATGCGCGCTCGGCGGAGCACCTGGCGGCGGGCCAACCCGTGCGGGTACGCTCTGTAGACGGGTTTACGCTGATGGTTGAGCGCTCGCCAGAAAAGAAATAATCGGATATAGGGGCGCTGCTTGCTGCGCCTTGGGGAGACAGGTAGCCACGGCACGGTTCGTGTGCCGTGGGCGTTTCCGCATCGCAAGACTACGTAGTTGGATGCCATCAGAATTTCTGCAAGCGTCGGCAACAGGCATCATATCGGCTGATCGGGCGGCGACCGCGATCAGACTCTCGTGGCAAAGGAGTTTCTATGGCGAGCGGCGTAATTGTGATTATCATCATCATTCTTCTGTGGATTTCAGCTTGCGTGAACGTTCTCCGTGAATACGACCGGGGAGTGGTCTTCCGGCTGGGGCGCATTCAGACGCCCGACAAAGGACCGGGCATTATTTTTATCCTCTGGCCCATCGACAAGCTGATCCGCATCTCATTGCGCGTGGTCACCTGGGACATGCCTCCCCAGGACGTGATTACCCGCGATAACGTGCCCCTCAAGGTCAACGCGGTGGTCTACTTCCGTGTGATCAGCGCGCAAAAAGCGGTGCTGGAACTCGAAAATTATCGCTACGCCATCGAACAATTGGCGCAAACCACGCTGCGCGCTGTGCTGGGCGAGGTGGAATTGGACGACCTGCTCTCGCAAAGGGAGAAACTGAACCTCCGCTTGCAGACGATCCTCGACGAGCACACCGAGCCGTGGGGCGTCAAGGTCACCAAAGTTGAAGTACGGCAGGTAGACCTGCCCCAGGAGTTGCAGGGCGCCATCGCGCGTCAGGCCGAAGCCGAGCGCACTCGACGCGCCAAGATTATTAACGCCGATGCCGAGTACCAAGCCTCCGAGAAACTCAAGGCGGCGGCGGAAGTCATGCAACTAGAGCCGGTCTCGGTTACCTTGCGCTACCTGCAAACGCTGGCGGAAATTGGCACGGAAAAGAATACGACCATCATTTTCCCGCTCCCCGTCGACTTGCTGACCGATCTGATCAGCAAAGCGACCCGCCCTGAACGTTCGCAGAAAGAGGCCAAACCGGCGGCGATAACTGGCGACAGCGCGGGAGCAGCCCCGGAGGCATCGAAGCCATAGCTGGTAGCGCAGAGTTTTGCTTTTGAAACTCTGCGGTTTTTCGTATGGAATCATGAGAGGCCGCAGAGTTTTGACAACAGAACTCTGCGCTACAATGCTGCCCGCCCGGGCCCGCAGGGGGAAGCGTTGTTTTCTGTCATCTGTGCCCCTACCACGAATGACCGGCATGAACTTAGATCGCTTGGGGATAAATAATTCATCGGGAGCTTAACCGTGTCCAGCGTAGACCCACAGACAAGAGGACTTTCGCTCCGGCAACTCACGTTCATCTTCTTCGCAGCGGTCGGCTTATGCGCGATTTTTTTTGCGCTGGGATTTCTGATTGGGGCCAACCGGCGGAATTCTGTGGCAAGCCCCGTGGTAGAGCAGGTGCCACCACCCAGTGACGTCCCAGCCCCAGTCGACACGCCACTTCAGGACTCGCAAGCGGGCGGCGCATTGCCTGCGTCTAAGTCGAAGCAATCCCCCACGGTCATCGAACAGAACCTTCCCAGTTCCCGGACGGGGGCCGAGCCAACCTCCCGCGCCGGAACAGGCCAACCCGCGAAGGTGAGTGCGCCGCAGGCTGCGCGGCATGCAGGTCAACCGGGCGTCATGGTTCAGGTCGCCGCGCTGCGTACAGAACGTGACGCCCAATCGCTGCTCCGTGTACTGAAATCGCATGGCTATCGCGCTATTCTCCTGACGCCGGGAAACGCTCACGCTCGGGACAATCTGTATCGCGTTCAGGTTGGGCCATTTCCCGCCCGCGCCCAGGCGGTGAGGGCGCTGCACAAGCTGAGCAGCCAGGGCTTCAGGCCGTTCATCAAGGAGTGATTCTACGGTTCGCGCGTGTAGCGCAGAGTTTTGCTTTTAAAACTCTGCGGTTTTTATTCAGGATCGTCACAAGCCGCAGAGTTTTAACCGCAAAACTCTGCGCTACATCTCACAAAAATCCCAAAACTGACGGACATTGTTTGACAACCTCTGCAAGCATCCTCACAAAACATCCCCTCTTAAGACGCCCTGCCGTGCGTCTTGCCGCGAGCGCATTGAGCGGGATTCTTCTGGTCCTGGCGTTCCCGCAGCCGGAGCTAAAAGGGGTGGCGTGGATCGCCTGCCTGCCGCTGTTTCTGGCCTTGATGGGCGAAAGGCGCCTTGGCCGCGGGTTTCTTTGGGGACTCATCACCGGCGTTGTTTTCCTCTCCGGCAGCCTCTATTGGTTCGTCACCGTGATGATGAGCTACGGCGGCCTGGATTTGCCCGAGGCGCTCGGCGCCATGCTGCTGTTTCTCGCACTCTTCGCCCCATTCTGGGCGGTCTATGGGTTGGTAGAAACCTGGCTCGCCCGCCGCTCCGTGCGCTTAGCCCTGTTGCTGGCGCCATTCCTCTGGGTCACGATGGAAATCGGACGGACGTACTTGATCACCGGATTTCCCTGGAACCTGTTAGGCTACGCGGTCCAGGCGCGAGGCCTCGAGCAAATCGCCGCTCTCACCGCCATTTACGGACTCTCGTTCCTGGCCGCGGCCGTGAGCGCCTGCCTGGCATGGGTGATCTTGGAACCGCGTGTGTTCGCGGCGCGCGCGCTGGCGGTGGCTTGCATTGCGGCCCTGCTGATTGTGGACATAGTGCTCGCCCCTGCGGCCCTGCCTCAACCCCGCCATCTCGCCGTTCTTATTCAGCCCGACGTTCCACTGGGCGAGAGACAAATCGAAGCTTGGGCCCCCTGGCGGAATCCCGTGCCGCTTGAGCATCTGGCCGCTCTTTCCATCCGCACTGTTGAGGCGAACCGGTCCAGCTCTATAGGCCACCCGCTCATTATATGGTCTGAGAACTCCGCGCCATTTTTTTTTGAGCGCGATCCTATCTTCCAGGACACTCTTGAGAATGTTGCCCGGCAAGCGGACGCCTATGTGATCGCCAATACCACCACTTTTGTTGGTGGTAACACCTCGATGCCCCAGAATACAGCCGTGGTGCTCAATCCATTGGGCAGCGCCATCCTGGAGTACCATAAGATTCATCTGGTCCCCATGGGCGAGTACGTTCCCGGCTGGCTCAGGTTTACGCGCATGAGCAAGGTAACAACGGAGGTGAGCGACTTTGTACCCGGCGCGATTTATAGCGCGGCTGTGACGCCCGACGGAGCGCTTACGGTGTTTATATGTTATGAGGCCATTTTTCCCCAGTTGGTGCGGAGGCTGACGCCCGCTGGCCCTGGCGTGCTGGTGAATATTTCAGACGACGCGTGGTACGGAACTTCTGCGGCTCGCTTCCAACATCTCAACATGGCGCGCTTCCGCGCTATCGAGAATCACCGCTATCTTTTGCGCGCCACGAATGATGGCATCACCGCGGTCATCGATCCTTATGGCCGCATCACCCAGAGCGCACCGCCTTACCGCGAGAGCGCGCTCGCTGGGCGCTTCAGCTACCTCTCCAAGCGCACGTTCTACACGGCGCATGGTGATGTTTTCGCGTGGATTTGCGTGGCGCTTTCGGCCATCATGATCGGGGCGGCGGCCGTGCGAAATAAACCACAAAGACACGAAGACACTAAGAAAGACCCCTTATGAACCTGTCTTTCGCGCCTTGGCGCCTTTGTGGTGAGATACTTTTGTTAAGGAGATCAAGTGATCGAAGAACTGGAAAGAGAATACACAACCATCAAGCAGAGAATTGCCGATCTGAGAGGTTTTCTTTGACCCGCCCAAACTACGGCAAGAACTCGCGGTGATCGAGAAGCAGATGGAAGACCCCGGGTTCTGGCAAAATCAGGAAGCGGCGCAAACGGTCTTACCCAAACGCCGCCGCATTGAGGAAACAATCGAAACCGATAAGCGGCTTGAGTCTCGCGCGGCAGACATTGACGCCTACTTCGAGCTGGCGCGGGAAGGGGAAAACGCGCTTCCGGAGATCGAGCGCGAGATCGCCGCGTTGCGCGAGGAACTCGATCTCGTGGAAACGGCGTCCCTGCTGGCGGGCGAAAATGACCACCTGAACGCCATCGTCACCATCCATCCCGGCGCGGGTGGAACCGAATCCCAGGACTGGGCGGAAATGCTCCTGCGCATGTACCGGCGCTGGTCGGAGCGGAATGGCTTTAAGTTTACCCTGATGGATTATCAATCCGGCGAAGAGGCTGGGTTGAAGTCCGCCACGTTCTCCGTAAGCGGCGAAAACGCCTACGGTATGCTCACGTCAGAGATTGGCGTTCACCGCCTGGTGCGAATCTCGCCCTATGACGCGGCAAAACGGCGACACACGTCGTTTGCCTCGGTGTTTGTAAGCCCGGAAATCGACGACAACATTGAGATTGAGATCAAGCCCGACGAAATCCGCGTGGAGACCTACCGCTCAACCGGCGCGGGGGGCCAGCACGTCAACACCACGGATTCCGCCGTGCGCATCATTCACGTGCCCACTGGGACCGTCGCCACGTGCCAGAACGAGCGGTCACAGCACCGGAACCGCGAAATGGCCATGAAGGTTCTGCGCTCAAAGCTCTACGAAATCGAGTTGGAGAAAAGACGCGAAGAGTCGAAGAAACTGGAAGACTCCAAGGGTGAAATCGCTTTTGGAAACCAGGTGCGATCCTACGTTCTGCACCCGTACCGTCTCATCAAAGATCACCGCACCAAGCTCGAGATGGGGGATACGGATCGTGTGCTGGACGGGGACATCACGCCCTTCATTAAGGCATATCTAATTTCTCACCGCGCACCCGAGAGGTAGGCGCGGCGAGTTTGTGTTTCAATTCATCATGAGTTACATTTATTAAGTGGCCATGGTGCTTGCGCCACCCGCAAAGCATGAAAATACGGACGGAAGGGCTTGGCTTCAGCCATGCCGTTAAGCGCTGCTCCTTTCACCCCCGTCTCCTCTCCCTTTGGGCCAGAAGAAAAAGACGTGACAGCGAAGCGTGGGTGAGGGCGTTTCCGGCGCGGTTAAAACCATGCCC
>JBOGJX010000362.1:0-3357 GCA_050745285.1 Terriglobia bacterium | reverse complement strand
ATAGACTGGTTTGAACTGCATCTTTAGCGGGACCAACCGTCTGTGTTTGCGCCTCGTGACTCCTGGGCGGCTGGTCGGCTACAGCGGGCACCGCAACGGAATAGGAGTCAGGGACATCGCGGCGGACGAGAGCCGGGTAATGAGCCTCGGGCGTGAAGTGCGGAAAATTGAGCTTCAGCGTGTAGCCTGGGGTTTGAAAATAGCCGGTGAGATTTTCCAGGTTGCTGATCTCGGAAGCGAGAATCGCTGCCTCAATGCGGCGGTCAATCGTCCCGTTCCGGTTTGTGTAAAGACCGGTATAACTGGATGTCCGCCCTTCGCGGAGATGCTCGATTTCGACGTCGCCGATGCACTGACTCACCCACTCGGCGGCTCGCGGTTCGCTGGTACGCAGGAAGATCTTCGTGCTCGGTTGCGAGAGCATGGCCTCGGCCTCCCGACCATAGCGCACCTCCACCTGGCTGCGGCCCTGCAAGGCGAGGACGATGCGCGTGTTCGATTTCCGGCTTTCCGTCAGGGCCAGTGGCAATGTGGGCAGGGTTTCGAGACTGGCCAGCTCATCGAGAATCACCCACACGGGGCGGAGGCCGTAATCGTTCTGCGCCGTAAGCCTGAGAATCAGGAAGTCGAGCCAGAGGCTGAGGAGCGGTCGTGTGCGCTCGCGCGTCTCCGGCGTGGTGGTCAGAAAGAGCCAGCCGGTGCGCTTCTCGGTCCAGTCCGTAGCCAGCCAGCGGCGGGCGTTGTTCGATGGCCGGGGCAATAGCTCGAAGATGCTGCTGACCCGTTCGAGGCCTGACAGGACGCCGCTGCGCTGCTGCGGCGCGGCCGTTGAAATGATGGCTTCGAGCGGCGTGCGAGCCACCCTCCGGTCGATTTCAGGATCGGGATTGGCAATCCAGTGGCAGAGTTCTTCTGGCATGGGGCGGTATTTCAGCAGGTGCGCAAAAATCTTACGCGGACTTTCCACAAAGAAGCGGTTCTCACGGTCGCGGTCAGGGTAAAGAGACTTGGCCAGTGTGTCGGCTTCCGCATGATGCACCAACTCATCGGCGGGAGACCAATAGGGCATCCGGGCGTCCAGGGGATTTAAGACGGTATCCCCGCGTTCAGGATCAAAAAACTGAGGAAGGTATTCGCGCGCCGGATCGTAAACGATGGCCGTCTCCTTGCGGTCGCGGACCTGAATCAAGAGCTGCCGGATGAGGGAAGATTTGCCGGTCCCAGTGTCTCCGGCAAACAGGAAATGCTCCGTTTCATGATTTCGGGAAACGCGCACGACCTTGCGCTCCTCCTTCTTCATGGAGGCGCGTTCCCACAAACTCGCGCCTTCTCCGGTTACCCAGCCTACGCCGGTCAGGTCACGCCTCTGCCGGTGGTACTGGCTTCGGGAAACCACATGGGCGCCCTTCAGAGGGAACCCCAGACGCCTCTTCCGAGCCTCGCGGCGATCCTTGCGGATGGCAAAGGGGAGCAGCAAAGCGAGCATGGCAACCGCAATCTTGAGATAGGAGCCGTTGACCAAGGCTTCGCCATAGCTGCAGCAGGAGCACCCTAGCTTATTTCGGGATGGCCAAAATATTTTAAAAAAATCGCTTGACAATCGCGGGGGGGGGTAGGCTTTTCGTAAATTCGAAAGGCGCCGCTCAAGCTGAGTGGTGGCAGGTAACCTGAAGTGATCAAAATCCAGCAACAGGCGTATATCAAATGGAACCGTTATTCGAAACGGCCAGTCACTAACAACCATGCGTAAAGGAGGCATGTATGAGCGGACGTTTTCTGATTTCGTTTCTAATTAGGCTGAGCGCGATCGCCTGCCTCTGTTTTGCAATTTGCCTCATCATCTTCGGCTACGTACCCAAAGCACAGGCTCAGGGCGTCTGCGTCTACGGCGGCAGCACCCAATGCGTACAGGGGGATGACGGCTGCTTTGGATGTGCGATCAACTGGGGAAATGCTGCCTGGTGCTGCGCGTCCGGCGATGGAAGCCAGTGCTCGGAGGGTAATTGATAGTATTAAAATCTGAAGGCCAGCCAGGGAACGTGTTTCCCTGGTCGGCTTGGCTGAGCAATAGTGTGCTGATTTCGCCGGGAGCATAGAAGATGGGAGCGAAACGCCCTTTGAACAAATTTGGGGTTTGGTGGATAACCGCCGTGGTTCTACCCCTCGCTTTTTTTGGCCTCGCCGCAAAGCAAGCCTCCAACCAGCCGGCGGAGCCGAGTGAGATACAATTTGTCGAACTCGTTCTCCGCAACCGGGCCACCAAGCAGGTCATGCCGGTGTATCCTCCCAAATCCGAGAAGCTCGGGCACAGCGGCGTGGCCGTCGGTCAAGTGACGGTTGATCACGGAGGGCGAGTTTCGGCAGTGCAGATTCTCCAGGCCCCGGACGATGCGATTAGAAAGGCGGTCGCAAAGGCCCTGCAAAACTGGACGTTCAGGCCTGAGACCATTCACGGAGTTCCGATAGAATTTACGGGAGAGCTCACGTTCTATCTCGTTATTAAGAACGGGAAGGGCATGGTGCTCAACCCGAACCAAATGCCCAAACACAAGTGACGCACCGGCATGTCCAAAAGGGAAGGTCCAACACGCACCGCAGGACGTTGAACGCGTGTTGCGGGTAGAGAAATGTGGAGTTGGCGCAAATCGCGATTCTGGATACTCGACATCGTCATAATAGTATTGGCGTGCGCTTTTGTGGGCGCCGTATTGGCACATCGCCATTTTGGGCAAGCCGTGAAGACACCCACCAAAGTTTCTCCAATCGGGCCTGGGAGTAAACTCGCACCTCTGCAGGCGGAACTCAAACAGGCTAAATGGACGCTCGTGATGGCTATGGCGGTGGGATGTCCGTACTGTGAGAAGAGCGCGCTGTTCTACCGCGAGCTAGCCCAAAATTCCGGGGTGCGGGCGAAGGTTCGCCTTCTGGCTGTCTTGCCAGAATCTACGTCCAAGGGGCGGCGATACTTAAACGGGCTGGGGGTGCCCGTTGACGACGTGCTCCAGATGCGTCTGGGAAGGCTCGGTATCGTTGGAATCCCTACGCTCGCTCTTGCCGACAAAACAGGCGTTGTTTCCGACGTTTGGTACGGAGAATTGGACACCGGCGAACAAAGGCGAGTTTTAGCCCGGCTTGAGAACCCCGGATCGGGTGGAGGAGCGTGGAGATCTTACGAAGCGTCAGCGAGCGAGGCCGCACCAGACAAGGTGAGCATGCAGGACCTGCGAGAATGGGGCCTCCACGGCATCAAATTTACGGTCGTCGATGTTCAGAGCCGGGCGGGATTCGCTACTAGTAGTACTATGTTAAGTAGTATCGTCGTAAATCCGGTCAAATTTAGTTCCGCAGCAGGGGCAG
>JBOGJX010000361.1:0-4478 GCA_050745285.1 Terriglobia bacterium | reverse complement strand
CCGGCGGTTCCGGCTGCCTGATCCCCGAGACCCAGTTCCCGTGACCCGATGCGTTTAACGCGGAAATCACAACATGACAGGAGTCCCGCAATCCGTGGGCTTGCGGGGAAGATCGTCCTGGTCACGGGCGGCAGCCGCGGCATCGGGCTGGCAATCGCGCAGGCTTGCGCGCGCGAGGGAGCAAGCCTGGCGCTCGTGGGGCGGGACGCCAAGACACTGAAAGAAGCCGCCCGCCAGGTTCCGGGCGCGACCACGTTTATTGCGGACGTGACGAAGGAAGCAGACGTAAAGGAGTTGTTCTCAAATATCCGGCGGCAATTCAAGCGCCTCGACGTGCTGGTAAACAACGCAGGCGTTTTTACCTACAAGACGTTCGTCCGCACCACGCTCGACGAGTGGGAAAATAACCTGCGCGCCAATCTCACTTCGCTCTACCTCACCACCCGGGCGGCGCTGCCACTGCTTGGGCGGAGCGATGCGGGACACGTCGTAAATATCCTGTCCGTTTCGAGCCGCAAGGCGTTCCCAAAGTGCTCGGCCTATTGCGCGTCCAAGTTTGGCGCGTTGGGATTTACGCGGGTGATCGCGGAGGAATTCCGCCCCTTGGGGATACGCGTCACGGCCGTGCTTCCCGGATCGACGAGCACACGCATGTCCAACGAGTTCGATTTTCCCGTCGTTCGTGAAAACCTCTTGCAGCCCGAAGACGTGGCGAGCGCAGTGCTTGCTGCGCTTCTACAACCGCCGCGCGCAGCCGTCGACGAAGTTCTTCTCACGCCCGCGAAGGGCAACCTGGCGGCGCGTACAAAGCGGAGGTAGCGCCTGGGCCAAGCGGGTAGCGCTTCAGGGCTCTGCGGTTAAAACTCTGTGCGATATTTCTGTAAACGATTAGCGCTTGACAACAGGCGGGGGTTGATTTATATGTTTCCTGTCTAGACAGGAAGGTTTCCTCGCTTGAGGGGGATCCTCCAATCATCGGATGGGTGCTTTGGGCCATACCGGTTGAATCAACTTAGGGAGGGTGGTCATGCTGGCAAAACGCACGAAAGGTTATCTTTCCTGGGCGGCGATCGCGCTTCTATGCGGCGCTCTGTTCACACTGGCGCGGCCGGCCCGGGGACAACAAGCTGTACTGGGGACGGTCACGGATTCCAGCGGGGCAGTAGTTCCCGGCACGCAGGTCACCTTGACGAATTCCGCGACCGGAATTCAATCGGCGACCGTGACGAACGCCTCCGGGAATTATCAATTTCCTGGTATCCCGATCGGCCTTTATGAAGTCACGGCCGGGAAGGCGGGGTTTAAGACGGCGGTGGCGACAAATGTACGAGTTGTGGTTGACGCCCGCCAGGAGGTCAATCTCGTGTTGCAATTGGGCGAGACCTCCCAAAAGGTAACGGTCACGGGAGCCGCCCCGCTCGTTGAAACGGAGACAACATCCCACGGTCAGGTGATCAACGAGCAGCAAATCCTCCAACTTCCTTTGAACGATCGGGATCCCGCCCGGCTTGTGCTTCTCTCCTCCGGCGCGGTTCTCTCGGCCGAGAACAATGGTGATTTGGCCTCCGGGGCGCGGGAGGGGGCCTTCAATATCAACGGACTTCGGAGTGACTACAACAATTACGTGCTCGATGGCGTGGACAATAACGAGATGGGCACCAGCAACCAGGGATATTCCTATCAGGTGGTGGAGCTTTCACCGGACGCCTTGCAGGAATTCAAGGTGGAAACCAGCAACTTCAGCGCTCAATACGGCCGCGCGGGCGGCGCCGTGATTACGGAGGTCACGAAGAGCGGCGCCAATCAGTTCCGGGGAGACCTTTGGGAATTCAATCGCAATACCGCCTTTGACGCGGCGGGCTTTTTCGCGAAGCCGGGGGTGAAGCCCCGGCTGGTGCGAAACCAGTTTGGGGGGACTTTCGGCGGCCCCATTATCCATGACCGCACCTTCTTCTTTGTGGACGCCGAGGTCTTCAGGCAGGTGACAAGTGCGATTGACTTCTCAACCATTCCCACCCTGGACGACCGGCTCGGCATTTTCACTGTGCCGGTCCACAATCCTCTCACGGGAGAGACCTTCGCGGCCAACACCGCCATCCCCGCGAGCGCGATGAGCCCGTTTGCCCGAAAGGTGCTCTCCTATCTTCCCGCGCCCAATGCGGGAAACGGCGGCAGAGCCAACAACCTGAATATCCTCGCCAGAAATTATGAAATGATCCACCACGAAGACGTAAGAATTGATCATCGTCAGAACGACAAGCTGAAACTCTTCGTCCGACTTAGCAACCGGCGCGCCTTGCTTTTTGCCGGCCCCCCGATTCCCGGCCTCGCGGGTGGCAACAGCAACGGGCACGTCCATGTATTTAACAAGGCGCTGGCGGCGGGAGCAACGTGGGTGTTGGATCCCACCTCTTTGCTGGACTTTCGCTTTGCCATCGACTCGACGCAAGGCGGCAAGGTTCCAGTTGATTCCGGCGGACCGAGCATGCTGCAACTCTTCGGGATCACCGGACTGCCGACCAGTCCAATTGTCACCGGCGGCCTGACGGCGCAGAGCATCTCGGGATTCACTCAGATCGGCAGACAGCCGACGAACCCTCAGTTCCAAAATCCATTTCTATACGATCCCAAAGCCGACTACACGCTCATCCACGGCGCTCACACCCTCCAGGTGGGATATGAATTCCAGGGGATCCATACGGAGGTAGCGGACCTGAACACGATCTACGGGGAGGACACCTACAGCGGGCAGTTCAGCAAGCCCGCTAGCGGGACGGGGGCTGCGGCAACTTACAATTTCGCGGATTTTCTCTTCGGCTTAAGAAATCAATATCAACTCGAGACTTTCTATATCCCTCAGATGCGCCAGCGCATGCAGTTTGCTTACGCTGAGGACGCCTGGAAAATAAGGCGGAACCTTACAGTGAATCTGGGATTGCGATATGAGTACGCGACCCCGCTTTGGGAGGCCAACAACAAACTGAGCAACTTTGACCCTGCGACCAACAGCATCCTCCTGGCCAAGTCCGGATCCATGTTCGACCGGTCAACGATTCACCCTGACTACCGCGACTTTGGACCTCGAATTGGAATAGCTTATGCCTTCAATCCAAAGACTGTCATCCGAGGCAGCTACGGCATTTTCTACAGTCATCAGGAACGCGTGGGGTCTGGAAACATCCTTGCCATCAACGGCCCCCAGATTGTGCAGGCCACGGTCATCCAAGCGCCGGGCCGGGCGGGATTCCTGACCACCGATCAGGGTTACCCCGAGAATCTGACCGCTCCCAGCAACTTCAACCCTGCAACCTCCACGATGGAGGCGCTCGATATGCACACGCGCGCTCCAATGGTCCAACAGTGGTTTTTAGGCGTAGAGCGCCAGTTGAACCCGAATACATACGTCGATGTCTCCTACGTTGGAAACCATGCGGTAAGACTTTTGATGTTTGTGGACCAGAATCAAGCCAAACCGAACGCGCCCGGCCAGAACATCCCGCTCAACGACCGGCGCTTTTTATATCCCGGATTCTCAGCCATCTCGGCAGGGCTGCCGGTGGGCCTTTCGCACTATAACGGCCTGCAAGCCAAGTTTGAGCACCGCTGGGCGCGCGGTCTGTATTTCCTGGATTCGTTCACCTGGTCGCACGCACTAGACAACAGCACGCTCGCCCTCGAGAATCCCAACAACACCACGGCAAAGCCGCAGAACTACTTCAATCTGGCCGCAGAGTATGCCGACTCGATTTACAACGTGGGTTTGATGAATAGCGCCAGCGTGGTTTGGGACCTTCCCTTGGGCAGAGGACGCCGCTTCGCAAACCACATGAACCCCTGGGCTGACGGAATCCTTGGGGGATGGCAGCTTAGCCTGATCGCCAGCGCGCACAGCGGACAGCCCATCAACCTGACCTACGATCCCTCCGCCGCATTCCAGGTGAGCGCGAGTCTTCCATCTTGGCTGGGCGGCGTGCAGGTGCGCCCGAACCTTACGGGACCGGTCCAGAACGCGAATCCCAGTATCAACAATTATTTTTTAACACAGAACATTCACACTCCCACCGATCCGAGCAATCCGTTTGGAAACGCAGGCAGGAATATCGGAGTTGCGCCGGGTTACAGCGATTTTGACTTCGGGCTCTTCAAAGCTTTCGCCTTGCCCTACCGGGAAATGAGCCTGCAATTCCGGGCGGAGTTTTTCAATGGGTTCAATAACACGAACTTCACGGCGCCGAATGGCGACGTTTCGAGCGCAGCTTTTGGAACAATTAGGGGCGCCTTTGACCCTCGGGAGATTCAACTTGGATTAAAGCTTTACTTTTAATATTACTATGTTAAGTTCTCTTCAGATCTGTCAGGGCATGGCTTTAGCCATGCCGTAAGCGTGGCCTCCCTCACCCCCTCTCCCTCAGGGAGAGGGGGGGACCGCGAAGCGGTGGGTGAGGGCTTTCGCAGCGGCCGGTGAAGAATCTCGCAAG
>JBOGJX010000360.1:0-4651 GCA_050745285.1 Terriglobia bacterium | reverse complement strand
TCTTCGGCGTTCTTCCGCGCGAACGCTATGACTAAAGTCCCGGCGGGGTGAAAAAAGAGGCGCGAAACCATAGGCAAGTCAGCACAATCGACACCAGACCAGCCGCTTTCACGCCGAGATGTTCATGCCTTCGCCCCTCTATGAAGCCGCGCTCTTTTCAGTCCACCCGTAGCGAGCTTGCTTCATCGCGGCGACCATGAGCCTTTTCATGTTGAGTTCCTGGCACAAGCGTGGGCTTCACCCCAAGGGGGATATGCCATCCACGAAGTAGGACATTCCAATAGAGCCCCGGCAACCCGCACTTCTTCAGCAACCACATGTCGTATCTCTCACGGAAGGTGTCAATGATCGGGATGGCCAGCGCGGGTCGGCCGGCGGATCAGACTCCATGTCTTGGGAGCGACCAACAACCTGCGATCTCGGTTCAACTACTACCGCACCACCTACGATAGCACGACGTTCTCCACGTTCTCGCCGGACTTCCTGGACTCACCCGGCTCTCGGGGAACCTGTGCCCGGGGAACTCCTTATCCGCTGTATTCGCCCCTCTACAACATCGCGAACCGCTTTACGGGCGGTATCGATTACACGTTCCACAGTTGGACAGTCCACTATGACCTCGGCTACCAGAGATACAACGAGACGATGAATTTTAATAACACCGCTTCTCCCGAACTCGGCATCAATACCAGCGTCGCCGCGAACCCTCTTGAGACGCTCACACATCTTTCCTGGACCGATTTCCGCCAGCTCACCACACCCATTAGCGAATTCTCCTATACGGGCAAGCCAACGTCCTCGGCGGAACTCCGCGGGGACTACATCTATTACCGGTATAACGGGCCGGCGACCCTGGACCAGTCCTTCAGCGGGATCGCCCCCACGAACAGCGCGGGCACCCTCTTCGCGCCTTACACCGTCGTGCAAAGCGGCCGCGACCAGTTCTCCGAGCCGGATAACATCATCGACCAAGGTGTGACCTTCACTATCAAACCCTGGTGGAACATCGACATGGACGAGCGGTATTCGAGGTTCACCACCGATGATTCGGGAACCCTTTACAGCCTCTTTACCGGGGGGACACCCCCAAGCACTACGGCCCCTAGCACTTTGCCAGTCTCCACCGTGTGGCGGGATGGAGAAAGCCAGCTCGACCTGAACATGGTCTTTACTCCAATGCCGAATCTGCTGATCCGGCCGGGCATTAGCTGGATCAATTCGAACGTTGAAGCTCTTGAGGAGGGGGTCGTGGACCCGGCTCGGACGCTGCGCTGGAACACCGTCGAGCCCGCCTTCAGCGCCTTCTACCGCCCTTCGAAATGGTTTAACGTGCGCGGCGATATTCACAGTTTTACCAGCAGCGCCTCCTATACGGCTATCACGCCGCACACGGACTTAGATGGACGCCTGGTCTTGAGTTTCCATCCCACGTCCAATCTTTCGCTGGAGGACGAGGTGAACCTGCTGTCCCAAAGACTGCTGGACACGAATTTTCATAACAAGGTTTACTCCAACTCCGCGGTGCTGACCTGGGCGCCCAGCGAGCGGTATTCGTTCTTTGGAGGATTTACGTATGACAACGAAATCGCCTTGGGAGATATCGTTTATGCTCGTGGCACGCCGCCCTTGAGCGATTCCCTGCACGATCAGGATCTCAACCACATCTGGGAGGCCTGGATAGACGCCAAACCGGTTCGCTACGTCGGTTTTCGGCTCAGTGGTAACTACGACCGGACGACGGGCCTCGGCCAGATCAGCGGCGAATCGCCCGTTTACGGGCCGCTGACGATCCCCTACGCCACCGGCGCCGTCTATTTTGATCTGCCCAAGTTCGGCCGCCTGGCGGTCGATTTTCAGCGCACTTATTACATCCAGCAGATCGTGACCGGCGAAAACTTCAGCGCGAATATCCTAACCATTCGCTGGACGCATACTTTCTGATGTGATTGTGCCATCCTCACTGCTCCCAGCCAGGGGCGTGCAACAGGGTGACGCGCTAGGGGACTTCGCATAACATCGAACAGGAGGAATCCGAATGATTGTCTCAATGAAGCTCGCACGGTTGTTGGAGCCGTTTGCCTTCTTGCTTCGCTGGTCGTTGCCCTTTGCCCAGCCAAGGCGCTCAGTCCTCAAGCGGGCTGGAGCGCGCAGGACGTTTTCCTTGATAGATGCGCCGTTTGCCACGCTCGCGACGGGTCAGGAAAGACTGTCAAGGGCAGAAAGGACAAGATCAAAGACATCCGCAAAACGATCGATAAGATGCCCGAGGCCCAGATAGCCGAGGTGGTCGAGAAGGGAAAAGGAGCGTATATGGACAGCTTCTCCAAACAATATTCGCCCCAGCAGATCTAGGCGCTGGTCGAGTATTACCGCAGCCTGGCGAGCAAGTGATCGCCCGCTCCTGACCTGCCAGTGAAAAGCGAAGGGACGTCGCTGTCCCAGGAAACCGTTTTGAGGCTCATTACACGCAGGAGGCCGTGAATGATCACGCCGGGGGTCCTTGTATTTTTTTCGTCGGAATGACGGTGGCGCTGGCCATTCTGGTGGCCTTTCGGGCGCAACTCACGCGCGCGCAAGGGGGCAAGGTCCTGGCTTTTATGGCGCTGTTCATCTTCCCCGTGCTGGCAGTCTGGTCCGGCTTTTCCGAGCACATGGACCGCGCCGAGAGCACCCGCTTCTGCTTGTCGTGCCACGCGATGTCGGATTATGGAAAAAGCCTCTATGTGGATGACCCGAGCTTTGTGCCGGCCCGCCACTTTCAAAACAACCTCGTGCCTCGCGGCCACGCCTGCTACACATGCCACACGGACTACACGATGTTTGGGCCCTTCCGTTCCAAACTACGGGGCCTTCACCACGTCCACGTCGAGTATCTTGGAACCACCCCGAAGCCCGACAAGATCAAGCTCTACACGCCGTTTAACAATCGGGAGTGTCTCCACTGCCATCTCGGCGCGCGAACGTTTGAAGAAGAGCCGCACCACCTTAAACCCCCGGACATGATGGCGAAAATCAAGTCCAACCAAATGTCCTGCATGTCGAGTAATTGCCACGATACGATTCACGATATCGACGACCTGAAGGATGCGACCTTCTGGAAGGAGACCCAGTGATATGGCGACACCAGTCATCGAACGTCGAATCCGTTACGCCGGTATTCTGATCGCCGCCGGGCTTATCATCCAACTGATTACTTTCATCTGGGTGCACCCGCTGGCCTTCATGGCCTTTATCCTGATTAGCTGTCCTCTGGTGGCCATTGGCATTCTCATCTACCTGTATTCGCTCGTCGCAACTCAATCTTCTGCAGTTGACGGAGGGAACGGCCCGCAGTCGAACGTTGTTTGATGTTTCCCACGATCCAGAAGAAAGTCTGGCCAGGGCTGCCGGCAATTAGACCTTCCGGAGAGCGGATGTCACGATATGATGCCGTTTGGTTCGGACAATAGATGACTGAGCTGTATTTCTGCATTCGTGCTGCAAATCGTGTTATGAAGAATGGGAAGAGATAACGCATGATCGATGCCGTATTCGCCGATAGGATTCAGTTCGCCTTTACGGTGATGTTTCATTATCTGTTCCCCATTCTCACCATGGGACTGGGCTTTTTCATCGCGGTCTTGTCCACCCTGCACCTGGCAACCGGCGACAAACGATACGCCGCTGCCGCCCGGTTCTGGGCCCGGATCTTTGCCATCAATTTCGCTTTGGGCGTGGTCACGGGCATCCCCTTGGAATTCGAGTTTGGCACGAACTGGAGCCGGTTCTCAGCCTTTGGAGGCGGCGTGTTTGGACAAACCCTGCCTCTGGAAGGGGTTTACGCATTCTTCCTGGAATCGGGATTCCTGGGTCTGTTTCTCTTTGGCGAAGGGCGAGTGTCGCGAACGGTCCATTGGCTGGCAGGCATTGGGGTAGCTGCCGGTTCACTTCTTTCCGGGTATTTTATTGTCGCCACCGACGCTTGGATGCAGCATCCCGTTGGCTATACCATGGATGCCGACGGAGCGATTCACTTGAAGTCCTTCTGGGCAGTGCTGCTCAACCCTTACGCGGGCTGGCAATACGCGCACACGATCAATGGCGCGTTGCTCGCGGCCGCTTTTGTGATGGGCGGGTTGGGGGCTTTCTACCTTCTTTCGAACCGGCATCAGGAGTTCGCGCGGCTCGCGGTGAAGATGGCCGTGATCTCGGGAATAGTTCTCTCCCTTACCCAACTCTTTCCCACTGGGGACTTTGACAGTCGCAACGTGGTGCGATATCAACCCACGAAGTTGGCCACGATGGAGGGGCTGTTCGAGACCGAAAAGGGCGCGCCCCTGGCCATCATCGGCATGCCGGATACTCCGAACAACCGGTTGATTGATCCCGTCCTGGTTCCGGGGTTTCTCAGCTTTCTGGCTTACGGGGATTTACACGCCACGGTGAGCGGGGTACGAACGTATCCGAAAGACCTGTGGCCACCTGTCGAATTGACCTATTACGCTTACCACATCATGGTAGGCCTTGGAACAATCTTTATCGCCATCATGCTCCTGGGCGTGTTTCTCCTCTGGAGGCGGCATTTGTTCCGATCTCGCTGGTATCTCTGGATATTGATGCTGGTGTTGCCCTTCCCATATATTGCCAACGAAGCCGGTTGGGTCGTGGCAGA
>JBOGJX010000359.1:0-7297 GCA_050745285.1 Terriglobia bacterium | reverse complement strand
CCCGTCCCCCTCTCCCTGTGGGAGGGGGGGACCGCGAAGCGGTGGGTGAGGGCGTTTCCGGCACGGTTAAAACCGTGCCCTTCCGCGCTCCTAACCGAAATTTTCGGAGCAGACGGTCATGTCGTTTGGCAACACCTGCGAAGCACGAAAATAAGGCGTAGGGGCGCTGCTTGCTGTGTCTGAGGGCACGCCATGGCGTGCCCCTACAAAGAACGTTTCAACCTGATTTTCAGCAGCCCGTGTTTGGCCATTCGTGGCAGCGAAGAATGTACACTAAGCACTCGGCGATCAAGGATCAGCAAATCTTGGTCCGAGGCTTCGCGGAATACTCTACCCGGACCAGACAAAGGCCTTGGGCTGGGGCTGTAGGCCCTGCTTTGGAGCGATCCAGGGCCGCGAGAATAAGGGGGATTTCTTCCGGCCGGATTGCTCCGCGGCCCACTTCCATGAGCGTGCCGGCGATGTTCCTGACCATGTGGTAGAGAAACCCATTTCCGCGCACTTCATACGTCAGGATCGAGGTGCGGGGCCTCGACAGAATCCGCGATAAGAAGATGCGGCGGACGCAAGACGAAGAAGCGGCAGAGCGCTTGCGACCCTTTGGAGACTTGGCAAGGCTCGGGTCAGAGGCTGCGAACGAGGTGAAGTCGCGCTCGCCTTCGATCCACTTGGCTGCAAGCGCCATGCGCTTTGCATCGAGCCGGAGGGGACAATGGTAAACGAAGCGCGCCAGAAAGGGCGGGCAGACATTCGCCTGAAGAATCCGGTAGCGATACACCTTGGCCACGGCCGCATACCGCGCGTGAAATTCAAGGGGCGCCTCCTGCACGCTCAAGACCCGGATCTCCTGCGGCAAAATGTTATTCAGCGCCCGGCCCAGGTTTCCGCACGGGATAGGGCTGCACGTCCTGAAGCTGGCAACTTGACCCGCGGCGTGAACCCCGGCGTCGGTCCGCCCCGCGCCCGCCACGGAGGTCTTTTCCCCCGTGATCCGCTCGACCGCCTCTTCGACGCAGCCCTGAACTGTGGGCCTTTGCGGCTGCTTTTGCCAACCAAAAAAGCTGGTCCCGTCGTAGGCAACGTCCAAGCGAAGATTGCGCACCTTGGAACTCCAGCGCGAGTCAACTCCCCCGCGCAACCCACCGCAAAGACGCGCGGGAATCAGAAGGCACTAGCCTTAAAATTTCAAATTTCTTGTGTCCCGGTGGATCGTGTTTGTGGCCCAAACAAAAAGCCCCGGCGCCACCATAAACCGAGGCGGCGCCGGGGCAACTCTGGACGACTTTGAAAGGGCTAAACCGTGAAGGAGCTCCCACAGCCGCAAGTCGATTTCACATTGGGATTTTCAAACTTGAAGCCAGAGCCGGAAAGCGTTTCGACGTAATCCACCCTGGTACCGTTAAGGTACATCAGAGACGCTTGATCCACGAAAACCTTCAGCCCGTCAAAATCAAACGTTTTGTCGATGGGATTCATCTCGGTCTCAAAATTCATCTGGTATGAAAACCCGGAACACCCCCCACCCACCACAGAAAGACGCAGTCCCAGAGGGTGAGGCTGTTGCTCCGACATGATTTCCTTTACTTTACCCACAGCCGTGGGTGTCACTTCCAATAAAGTCGCCATGATTCGCTCCTTTTGCGGTTAGGCCTCAAACGATTGACGGCGCTTACAACCAATTCCAAGGTAACAAAAACGCCGCTCCTTTGCAACCATCATCCCTAGCGGGGGCACGGTTCAGTTTGGTATCGAGGCGGCTTTGTGCCGCCGTTGTGGCGGGGGTAAGGCCGCCGCTACTCCATCAAACTGATGACCCACTACCAAGTGGCTTTACCGCCGCCGCCGTGGAGCAGGTTTGGCGGTCTTGCCGGCTTTGGCTTCGGCCGCCGCTTGGTCGAGCACCGCCTGGTCAAGGTGGGTGTTCGAAATGGTCAGCACAAATGAGGGCGTCACGGTGTAGGCGGAAATTGTTCCTTTGAAGGTAATCGGTGTGCCTAGTTTCAGGTACTTCGCCTCATCCTGATTCGTTTGCAGCAAAAGGTTGTACAGGCCCGCCTTACCTCTGTCCGCAGGAAGCACATCCGCACGGACAACGTAACTGCCAGGATCCGTCCCCGGCTGAACGCTCTCAACATAGACCAAAATGCCAAGGGGTTGACCCTTGTAGCCATTCCATGTCGTCTGCGCCGCGTCACCGCCTACATTTAATGAGTCCTCGATGCCATAGAAGGCGTCCACGTTTGTGTTGCCGGTCTTCGCGTGCGTGGGCGGCGGGGCCACGTTAAATCCTGCCGGGGGGGTCGGACTGCTCGCAGCCTCAGTAACTACATCATTCTCGCCCGCATTCGAGCCATGCCTGAACTCATACCATTGATCATAAAGCTTGGTCAGCCCTTCCAGATTGGGGGTGTTGGCCTTCTTGGCTAACGCTTCGCCGCGAGCCAGGAACCATAGGGCGCTGTTGTAGTCCGCCGGCTTCGTATACAAGTAGGCTTGGCCCAGAAACGAATAGGCATAGCTATCATCCGGGCTGTCTTGGACTACGGCCTTCAGGTAGGTAATGGCGTCGGCGTAATCCTTTTGCTGTAGCGCGGCAAAGCCAAGGGCACGGTTGAAATTGGCCCGGTCCCGCTTGACCTCCGCGTCGAACTGTTCCTGAGAAGCTCCCGCCGGCTTTTGCGTTTCCTGGAGCATTTGCAGGCCCTGTTTGGCCTCGCTCGTAGCCTGGGTAAGCTCGGTTGCAGAATCCGGAGAACCCGGTTTGAAGGTATAGGGAAACACTAAACTGAGGTAGTTCAGGGCAGGCAAATTATTCGGATTGGCCTTGAGAGAAGCGCGCGCGGCAGCCACCGCCTGCGGAGTCTCGCTGAGTTGTTGGTATTCCTGAACCTTCAGAAGGTCAGCCGCAAAACTGAAATCCGATGTGGGATACTTCTGCAAAAAGGCGTCGGCAAGCTGAATCTTTTGTTGCGGGGTCGTGCCCTTCAACATGGCTTGGTAGGCATCATATTCGGCGCGGCTCTTCCACTGCGGTTTCTTTGCGGCTTGGCCGAAAGCGGCAAGCGGCATCAGGCCTATCAACAGACAGATGCTCAGTAGGGTGATCGTCCTTTTCTTCATGGAGTTCGTAACCTCAAGTTTAAGTTTATGATTTGTCTCTCAGCCTGCCCCAGCGGGATTCGCAAAACTGCCACGGGTTAACCAAGGCCTTATAAATCAATTAAATAAGCGCCCTAATTCCGTGATCATCTGGAATACCAAGAGTTTTGGGATTTTTCAAGTGAAATCTTCATTTCGCTTAATGATACCAAGTTAAGTTACATTCTTGTTGTGTCAGGGCATGGCTTTAGCCATGCCGCAAGCCCCACCCCGCTCACCCCTGTCCCCTCTCCCTTTGGGAGAGGGGAGTGGTGGGTGAGGACGTTTTTTGGCTCCTCAGAATGGCGCGTTTACATGATGTTTCAGCAGCCTGTTACACTTCTCCGGCCGCCTCGCTCACATGTCGCACATGTACCTTAGATGCGCCGACCTGGCCAAAGGCCTATCCACAAGTTAGCTCGCCCGAGTCCTGTGCCGTAACCTAAAGCCGGCACACGCCGGAGGGGATATCCGCCTCAACCCAATTGTTCCGTCGGCGTTCGAGACGCCACCGGCTGCGAACGCAATTGCGCCGCCGCAGCCTCGGGCGGCAGGGAGTTATAGTAAACCTCTTTCAGGCTATACGGCTTCGATTTGGAGGAGACAACGGGAAGAATCTCAAAGTGCCAGTGGTAATCGTCCTGGATCGTCTGCCAGCTTCCGGAGTGTTCATACTTGGCGTCGGTGTTAGGGGAAGTATGCAGCACTAGATGGTACGCGGGCGAGACGGATTCCAAACGCTGTAGAATGCCCTTCAAGAACCGTGCCAGGCGCAACTGGCCGTCCCATGAAATCATGTCCTCTTCAAAACGGCTATGGTGGTAAATGGGCAGGACCCACGTCTCATAGGGCACTCGGGACGCAAACGGGCAGAAGCCTACAAACCCGCCGTCTGAATCAACGGTGCGGAGGGGTTGCGCGAGCTCTTGCCGTACGATATCGCAGATCAAACATCGTTCCTTCAGGTTGAAGTACCGCTGCGCGGCGCGCAACTCGTAGCCTACGCGCCGCGGGATGAAAGGCGTCGCGGTAATTTCCGAATGAGGGTGATCCAGGTCCTGCCCGGCAACCTTACCTTGGTTCCGGAAAACTGCAATGTAGCGAAACCGGTGGTCCTTCTTTAAATCGGACAGCCGGGCCACGTAGGCGCGGAGCACCTGCGCAACATTCTCATCCGGTTGCCGGGAAAGAGGCAGACGGTGCTCCCGCGTCTCGACGACGATCTCATGAGCCCCCACGCTGCGCATCTTGTCATACAAGCCTTCGGCTCGCCTCTGCGCATCCCCCTCAATATGGTACAGCGGGTGGAGATGCGGCGTGACGCGGACCTGCCAGTCCGGATGGTCAAAAGGATACGTGTAAATCGTTTCGGGAGAGAGGGCTTCATTGCCGGGACAAAGAGGACACGGCTCCTGAGCCGGGCTGGCTTCGCCTCCCTCGTCAAAAATCACCCAACTCATTGTGATCGGGTCTTTACGAAGTTCCATTAATCCCCTTTTAATCCGGCGCCGTGGCGGGTGGTGGCTGGCGCGCGCCCAATCCGCTGCCTGGATGTGAACCGCCTGCGCCTGCGCCAATTCCTCCAAGCGGCTCGTTCGAAACCGCAGAACCACCCAGTGACGAGCGCCCATCATATATATCCGCACGTTCCGTGGTTGTCAAGGTAGACCCACGCGGCGTCCTGGTCTGCCGCGCAACGCCCAGGTTTCTGCCCACCAACGTAGCGCAGAGTTTTGCTTGTGAAACTCTGCGGTCTTTGTCCGGACCAGCGAAAAGCCGCAGAGTTTTAAGAACAAAACTCTGCGCTACACGTGCCAGCCGCACGGCGAAAACCTTTGTTTCCTTGACGCCCCCGTGGGTGATTCCTATAATCCAGAGGTGATGCCTGCCGAACTGATCAAGCCGATGGATGACCGCGAGAAGCTGAGGCTTCTCACGCGCAACGCCGCGACGACGTTATTGCTATTGCTTGCAGCTCTTGCACTTTCTGCCGTAAGCCCTATGGGCTTGATGGGACAATCACCAAATCCGCCGCGTCCCCAAACGCAGGCGCCCCAGGCGGTCCAGATCACGCCGAAGATCAAGGTCAACGTCAACCTGGTGAACGTGCTGTTCACAGTAACCAACAAGAAAAAGCAACTCGTCACCGGACTCAAGAAGGATGATTTTGAGGTCTTCGAGGATAACCATCCGCAGACCATCACATTTTTCACCCAGGAAACCAATCTGCCCTTACGGATCGGGGTGCTGATCGATACCAGCAACAGCATCCGCGATCGCCTGGATTTTGAAAAACAGGCTGCGATCGATTTCCTGAACGCCACAGTGAGGCCGGACGAAGACCGAGCCTTTGTCGTGGGCTTTGACGTAGAGCCGGAGCTATTGCAGGATTATACGGACGACGTGGGCAAGTTAAGCGATGCCATCCGTGAACTCCGCGCCGGCGGCGGCACGGGCCTGTTTGACGCCATCTACTACGCTTGCAAGCAGAAGATGGTTTACTCGCCCGAGCCCCAACCCTACCTGCGCCGGGTTCTGATTATTTTGAGCGATGGCCGCGACAACGAAAGCCAGCACTCGCTGGATGAGGCGCTCGCCATGGCGCAGCGCGCCGAAGCCGTTATTTTTGCCGTCAGCACCAACCGGAGCGGCATCACCGAGCGAGGGGATAAGGTCCTGACCTATCTGGCGAATGAAACGGGGGGCCGAGCGTTCTTCCCGTTCGAGGCTAGCGACCTTGCGTCATCCTTCGACGCAATCGCCAAGGAATTGCGCAGCCAGTACAGCCTGGCCTATTACCCAACCAATGCCGCGCACGATGGGACGTTCCGCCGCATCCGCATCAAGCCCACGGAAAAGGGCCTTCACGTGCGGGCCCGCGCCGGGCATTTTGCTCCTTCCTCATAGATCTGCAGCCGCCGACTTCCAGCCAATGCTGCAAGAATCAGGTTCGTAGGGGCGCTGCTGATGGGAAACGCTGCTTTCCCTGCGCCCCAAGACGACAGGCGCAGCAACCAGCGCCCCCTACGAAGCATCCAGCGGCATAGCCGCCGCAATTACGGCTTTGCCGCTGCGGCGGCCGTTCGCACCTTAACTCCGGCAATGTCCTCAAGAACCGTGATCACCGCCGCATAGTCCATCTCGCCTTGGCCCTTCGCCTTCGCGGCCCCATAAACTTCCTTGGCGGCCGCGGCCGTCGGCATGGTGACGTTCTGCGCATAGGCAGCTTCCATCGCCAATTCGAGATCCTTATGCATCCACTTCAGCGGGAAATAGGGCGTGAAATCGCCTTTGAAGATGAAGGGCGCCTTGAAGTCCGTGAGGCTCGCGCGCGCCATGCTCGACTGGATAATCTCAAACATCGCTTCCGGTTTCACGCCCGCCTTGGTGGCCAATACAAAACCCTCGCAAAAGATTTCAACCATAGTCGCCTGGATGGTGTTCTGCGCCAGCTTGGCGGAGAGCCCCGCCCCATTCTGGCCGCAATAGATATGCTTCTTGCCGAGGATCTGCAGGATGGGCATGGCACGATCGAGCGTTGCCCGCTCGCCGCCGATCATGAACGTGAGCTCGCCCTTCTCAGCGCCGTGCTTGCTGCCCGTCACCGGCGCGTCCAACATTTGCGCGCCCTTTCCTGCGATATGGCACGCGAGCTTGCGGCTGACCACCGGGCTGATCGTGCTGGAATCCACCAGGACCGCTCCCGGCCGGATCGATTCAATCAAGCCATTCTTTCCCAACGCGACTTCCTCCATCGCTGCCGAGTCGCTGACGATGGTCATCACGAAACTCGCATCGCGCGCCGCGTCCGCCGGACTGGACGCCGCGCGGGCGCCAGCCTTTTCAAGCGCCTCGGCCTTCCCTGGGGTGCGATTGAAAATGGACACCTTATGGCCTGCCTTCACCAGATTCAGGGCCATCGGCTGGCCCATGATTCCAAGTCCAATAAAACCGATTGATTCAGGCATTGACTCCTCCTTACGAAAATCAGAAATTAGAAATCACCGAACCCAAAATGAGCAGCTTAGCAATCGTTCATGCCGTTTCGCGGCGCGCGCAAAGCATGAAAAGGGCTCCGGAAGGGCATGGCTTTAGCCATGCCACCCTGAAACGGCTACTTACTGTCTCCGGCTGCGGCGATGGGTAGACAGCCCATAGC
>JBOGJX010000358.1:0-2325 GCA_050745285.1 Terriglobia bacterium | reverse complement strand
ACCAGTGGGCGCGGCAAGCAGCGCCCCCTACGAAACCGTCATCACGGTTGGCGCGGTGCAAGCCCCGCCTCACATGAAATAATCAAAGTCGTTTTCCCTTCGCACGCGGTGACGGATGCGGAAGAGGTGCGCCGGAACCTGTTGCGGGTCAAGCCGGATATAGTTTCGTGGACCTTGCCAAAGGTAGCGGGCGTCCGTCAGGAGGTCGTGAACCTGAAATGATGTTTGCGAGTTCAGGCCCAGATCCTCTAAAGGTAACGTCACCCAGCCCGACTGTGTATTGCGCGGATCGAGATTGACCACCACCAGAACGGCATTGGAGCGGTCATCCGAAGATTTGGTATAGGCAATAATCTGGTCATTCTCCGTGTCGTGAAAGCGAAGGCTCAGATCGCTCTGCAGGGCAGGGTTCTCGCGGCGCGCGCGATTCACCTTGGCGATGAAGCCATTCAAGCCACTCAGGCCGGCGGACTGATCGAGGTCCCAATGCCGGATCTCGAATTTCTCCGCGTGGAGGTACTCTTCCGTCCCCACGGCGAGCGGCGTGTTTTCGCAGAGCTCGAACACCGGGCCATAGATCCCGTAATTGGCTCCCAGCGTCGCCGCCAGCACCAGCCGGATCAAGAACGCAGGCCTTCCTCCGTATTGTAAATACTCGGTCAGAATGTCGGGCGTGTTGGTCCAGAGGTTAGGGCGGAAATATTCCCGCATGTCCGTCTGCGTAAGCTCGGTAAAGTATTCCGTCAACTCCTGCCTGGTGTTTCGCCAGGTAAAGTAGGTGTAAGACTGCGAAAAGCCAAGCTTCGCCAGCCGCTGCATAACTTTGGGCCGCGTGAATGCTTCTGCAAGAAAGATCACTTCCGGATGGCCGGCCTTGACCTCCTGAATGAGCCACTCCCAAAAAGCAAAGGGCTTGGTGTGCGGATTATCGACGCGGAAGATGCGGATTCCCCGCGCAATCCAGAAAAAGACGACATCTCTGAGCGCATTCCAAAGGTGTTGCCATTCTTCGCATTCGAAATCGAGCGGGTAGATGTCCTGATACTTCTTGGGCGGGTTCTCGGCGTATTGGATCGAGCCATCCGGCCGGTGGCGAAACCACTCCGGGTGTTCCACGGCCCAGGGGTGGTCCGGCGAGCACTGGTAGGCTAGATCCAGAGCCAACTCCAGCCCGAGCTTCCGGGCGTGGACAAGCAGCCGCGCAAAATCCTCCTCCGTCCCGAGGCCCGGATGGATCGATGTGTGGCCGCCTTCTTCCGCGCCAATGGCCCAGGGGCTCCCGGGGTCTTCCGGGCCCGCCGCGGGCGCATTATCCTTTCCTTTTCGATGAGTATGGCCGATGGGATGGATCGGAGGAAGGTATAGCACGTCAAATCCCATTGCTGCAATCGAGGGCAAGCGCGCTTCGCAAACCATAAATGTGCCGTGTTTGCCAGGCGAGCTTGCACAGGAGCGCGGAAACAACTCGTACCACGCACTAAAGCGCGCTTTTTCGCGGTCAACAACCACCAGACGCGGCCGGTCGCAGGCGCAGGAAAATCGCCGGTCAGGGTATTTCTCCATGAGCGCGGCCAAGCCTTCATCCAAGCCTGTCTGAACGGCGGAGCTATCTTTCGATGCGTCCCGTTGCGTGGCCTCCTGGGAGCAAAGCCTTAACGCGATCTCTTTCAACGCCAGGGCATCGGCCTCCGCCCGAAGTTGGGCAGCGCGCCGGCTTGCCTCCTCAGCCCGCTGCGCACCGGTTAACAGATCCACAGAGACGTCCTGGCCAGCTTCCGATTTCTTTGCCAGATCGCGACGCCACGATTTGAAATGGTTCACCCACGCTTCCAGCGTGTACTCATAGATTCCCGGGGTCAGCACGATGAACTCACCGGTCCAACTGTCATT
This sequence comes from Terriglobia bacterium, assembly GCA_050745285.1. Lineage (GTDB taxonomy): Bacteria > Acidobacteriota > Terriglobia > UBA7540 > UBA7540 > RH2-MAG17b. Next base: position 435 of record JBOGJX010000358.1, on the reverse strand, counting down.
CCCCAGCGCGTGCATGGAGGACTCAAGCCAATCGTCCTGGCCTATCTTCCGGTGGCGCAAGACCGCCGTAAGAAGGTCGTGCCCGTCGGCAAAGATATCCGCCGTAACGGTGACACTGTCACCCACGACTCGCTTGATGGGAAACCGTCCATCCTCGATTTGCGGAGAGACCGTGGTAATGGCTACGCGGGAAGGGGCGGGAGATGATGGAGCGTCTTCGCCTTGGGTCAATTTTTCTCTCAGCTTTCTTCTCTGGGACGGTAGAATCTATTGAGACGTTCACGTCACTTTGCGACACCCGCAAAGCATGAAAAGGTCTCCTCACCCACCGCTTCGCGGTCCCCCCTCTCCCGCGGGGAGAGGGCTGGCCTCTTTACTTTTTCCCTGCCCTCTCCATTGGGGAGAGGGGGGCGAGCGGAGCGAGCCGGGTGAGGG
>JBOGJX010000357.1:0-7471 GCA_050745285.1 Terriglobia bacterium | reverse complement strand
GCGTCCGCCGCCGAAGGGGAAAAAAGCCGGCGGCGAGACGCCGCCGCTCCATTTGTCTATTTTTGCATCCTGCGGAATCTAAGGAGCAACATGACCGTAGCAGGAATCTTGGGAACGGGTTCCGCCTTGCCGGAAAAGGTGATCACGAACTTCGACCTGGAGAAGCTCGTTGACACGTCGGACCAATGGATCACGGAGCGCACGGGCATCAAGGAGCGGCGGCAAGCGGCGCCATCCGAAACCACGTCCACTCTTTGCATTCGCGCGGCGCGCAAGGCGCTGGAGATGGCGGACCTCGAGCCCGCAGATCTCGACATGATCATCTGCTCCACGATCTCACCCGATATGCCGCTGCCCTCAACAGCCGCCTTTCTCCAGCGCGGCTTGGGCGCGCGCACCGTGATCTCCTTTGATCTGGCCGCGGCTTGCTCCGGGTTTCTTTTTGCCACGACCGTGGCGGAGCAGTTCATCCGCACCGGCAAAGCCACGCACGTGCTCGTGGTGGGCGCTGAGCTGCTCTCGCGCTTTCTTGATTACACGGACCGCTCCACCTGCGTTCTTTTCGGGGATGGCGTGGCCGCGGGAATCATCGGGCCGGCCAAGGAACCTTCGGGAATCCTCGCAACGGAAATGCACACCGACGGCGCGTATGCGGAGCACCTTTTTATCCCGGCGGGTGGCACGGCGAAGCCTGCTTCCTGCGAAACCGTGAATGCGCGCGAACATTACATCAAGATGCGCGGCAATGAACTCTTCAAGGTGGCGGTGCGTAGCCTGGAAGAGGTCTCCCGGCGCGTGCTCGACCAGGCCGGCCTCCGCGCGGATCAGCTCGACCTTTTCATCCCACATCAGGCCAATCAGCGCATCACCGACGCCGTGCGTGATCGCCTGGAAATGGACCCGGAAAAAGTCTTCTCCAATATCAGCCGCATCGGCAACACCTCTTCCGCGTCCATCCCCTTGTGCCTGGATGAATGCGTGCGCAGCGGGCGCGTGAAGAAAGGCGACCTGATCCTTATGTCGGCATTTGGCGCAGGGGTCACGTGGGGATCCATCCTGATTCGATGGTGAGAAAGGCAGAGACAGAGAGGAGAGACAAGTGACAAGAAAAAGCTGTTGTGGCGGCGGTCTGCGAGCGCCGGCTTGCATTGCTTGTCTCTTGTCTCTCGTCACTCGTCTCTGAATTACTCAATTGTTGAAGATTGCCTTTCTATTTCCTGGCCAAGGGGCGCAATATTCGGGCATGGGCCGGGAGCTGTTTGAAGCCTTTCCTTCAGCTCGTGCGGTTTTTGCGGAGGCGGACCGTGCCTTGGGTTTTTCGCTATCCGGGTTGTGTTTCGACGGCCCCGCGCCGGACCTTCAGCTCACAGCGAACACCCAACCTGCAATTCTCGTCGTTTCGGTGGCCGCAGCGGCCGTGCTGCAAGAAACGGGCGTGCAGCCCTCCTTTGCAGCGGGGCATAGCTTGGGGGAGTATTCCGCGCTGGTGGCGGCACGGGCGTTGCGGCTGAGCGACGCGGTAAGGCTGGTTCGCAAGCGCGGCGAGTATATGCAGCAAGCAGTGCCGGTGGGACAAGGCGCGATGGCGGCGCTGCTGGGCGGCGCGCCGGGAGCGGCAGAGGCAATCTGCCTGGAGGCCGCGCAGGGCCAAGTCTGCTCCCCGGCGAACATGAACTCCCCAGGGCAAGTGGTCATTGCGGGCCACGCCGCTGCCGTAGCGCGCGCGGTTGAAATCGCACCAAAGCATGGCGTCCGCCGGGCCGTGCTGCTCAACGTCAGCGCCCCATTTCATTGCACGTTGATGCAGGCGGCGGCGGAGAATTTGGCGCGGGATTTAGATAAGACGGAGATTCACGGCGCGGAAATCCCGGTCATCAGGAATGTGGATGCGGAATCCGCGCCCGATCCCGGAGAAATTCGCAGCGGCCTCAAGCGCCAAGTAACTTCCCCTGTGCTGTGGGAAAAATCCATGCGCGAACTTTTGACTCGCGGTGCGAATCTTATGATTGAGGTGGGTCCAGGCAAGGTGCTTTCGGGGTTGATGCGGCAGATTGATCGCGGAGCGGAGTGCCTCCACGTCGAAAATGCAGCCTCATTAAACGAGACTCTAGAAAGAGTGAGGGCGAGTGAGCGATAGCGTGCGCCCCTTGGAAGGCCGTGTCGCGCTCGTAACCGGCGCTTCGCAGGGCATTGGACGGGCGTGTGCGCTGGTGATGGCCCAGACAGGCGCCACCGTCGCGCTAGGCGCGCGCAGCCAGGACAAACTGCTGGCTCTGGCGACTGAGATCGAAGGCGGCGGGGCGCGCGCCCTCGCACTCAACCTGGACGTGGCCGATCCCGCATCCGTGAAGGCAGCGATACAGCGTCTCCTTGATCGCTACGGGAAAATCGACATCCTGGTCAACAACGCCGGCATCACACGTGATAACCTGCTGATGCGCATGAAGCCGGAAGACTGGGAAGCCGTATTAAGGACCAACCTGGACGGGGCATACCATTGCATCCGGGCCGTGCTGCCCGGAATGGTGAAGCAGCGCTACGGGAGGATTATCAATATTGCCTCCGTCGTCGCGCAAACCGGAAACGCCGGTCAAGCGAATTACATCGCCTCGAAAGCCGGGCTGATCGGACTCACCAAAGCCGTAGCCGCCGAAGTGGCGAGCCGGAATATCACGGTGAACGCGGTGGCTCCCGGCTATATCGGGACGCCAATGACGGAGAAACTCTCCGAAGCCGTGCGGCAGAAGATTCTCAGCCTTGTCCCCCTGCAGCGGATCGGCACGGACCGCGAAGTGGCTTGCGCAGTTCGCTTCCTAGCTTCCGATGGGGCATCCTATATCACAGGGCATTGCCTGAACGTAAACGGTGGGATGTATATGGCATAGGGTGGCACTCAGCGCTCAACCATCAGCTTTCAGCTCTCAGCAAACAAGAGATTTGGAGAAAATCCTCCGATGAGTCATTGACCAAGGAGACCCTGATTATGGCTTAGCCTTCAGAGCTGAATGATATGACTGATTGCTGATTACTGAAAGCTGATAGCTGACGGCTGAGTGCTTACTTGCCACTCGTCACTCGTCACTGTTAGAATGACTGACCACTTCATGTGAGGAGGAAGGACTGATGGCTTCCATCGACGAAAAGGTGAAGCAGCTCATCGTGGAACAACTGGGCGTGGACGAGGCGGAAGTAACGCCGACGGCCCATTTCATCGATGATCTCGGCGCGGATTCGCTCGACATTGTCGAGCTTGTGATGACTTTCGAGGAGTCGTTCGAAATTGAGATCCCAGACGAAGACGCGGAGAAGATCCACACGGTCAAGGACGCGGTCGATTATATCCAGGCCCATGTGAAGACCTCGACGAACTGACCGGCCGCGAGCATTTCTAAGCGAAAGGAATCAGGTTTGGCGAGACGAGTTGTGGTTACAGGCGTGGGCTTGGTAAGCCCCGTAGGCATCGGCACCGAAGAGACCTGGAAGGCCATCCTGGCCGGCCAGAGTGGCGTGGCCCCCATCACCCACTTTGACACGAAGGGATTTTCGGCGACCATTGCCGGCGAGGTGAAAGGCTTTGATCCGCTTCAGTTTGTTGAGAAAAAAGAAGTGAAGAAGATGGGGCTTTTCATCCAATTTGCCATGGCCGCCGCGCAGTTCGCCATGGACCAATCCGGGTTGAAGCCCGGCCCTGAGATTGCCAACCGTATGGGCGTTTTCATCGGCTCTGGCATCGGTGGATTCGACGTTATTGAACGCGAGCACACAGCTCTGATGCAGGGCGGCCCGCGACGAATCTCCCCATTCTTTATTCCAGCCACCATTGTAAATCTAGCTTCGGGCTTTGTCTCCATCCGCTGGGGAGCCAAAGGCCCCAACTCCGCCACCTGCACGGCCTGTTCTTCGAGCGCGCACTCGGTCGGTGAGTCGTTCCGGCTTATCACGCGCGGCGATGCCGATATCATGATCTGCGGGGGAGCCGAAGCGGCGATTACGCCGATGGGCGTGGGCGGATTTGCGGCCATGCGGGCGCTCTCCACGCGTAACAACGAGCCCGCCCGCGCCAGCCGCCCCTTTGACCGCGAGCGCGATGGATTCGTAATTGGCGAGGGCTCCGGCATGCTGATTCTTGAGGAGTTGGGGATGGCGCTTCGCCGCGGCGCTCCCATCATGGCGGAGGTCGTGGGGTACGGGATGTCCGCCGACGCCTTCCACATCACGCAGCCTTCGGAAGACGCCGATGGCGGAACCCGGGTGATGATCAACACGCTGGCCGACGCTCAGATCGCCCCGCAGCAAGTCGAGCACATCAACGCGCACGGAACGTCAACGCCTTACAACGACCGTCTCGAAACGCTGGCCATCAGGAACGTGTTTAAGGAGCATTCATCGAAGCTCGCGGTGAGCTCCACCAAGTCGATGACGGGGCACCTGCTGGGCGGCGCGGGCGGACTCGAAGCCGGTCTGACGGCGTTGGCTCTGCGTGACCAGATCGCCCCCCCCACCATCAACTACGAAAATCCCGACCCGGATTGCGATCTGGATTATGTACCAAACCAGGCCCGGCCGCTCCACATCGAGTATGCGCTTTCCAATTCGTTCGGCTTTGGGGGAACTAACGCCGCCCTCCTCTTCAAACGATATACCGAATAGCCCGCAGCCACGGCCCGTTTTATGCTCTGGGTGGCCGGCAGCCGGCGATCCAGTGGGAGTTATAATAGGATCATGGACAGCGACACTGAAAACCGCATGAATTTTATGGTCCAGCAGCAAGCTCGGTTCTGGACTGACATTCAAGCGTTGAAAGAGAGACAAGAGGCTAACTTGCAGCAGATTGAGGCGAATAGGAGCATGATTCGCCAACTGGTTGATGTCAGCATGTCGCTGACAAATTCCATACAACAGTTGGGCGCCGATACCGACCGGCGCATCAAGGAACTGGGAATTGATACCGACCGCCGCATCAAGGAGCTTCAAGAGGCAGGCGCTCACTCGGACCGCCGTCTCGACGCGCTGATTAATGTGGTGGACAAGCTGACCCGGCGCAACGGTGGCGCTTCCTAGAATCTCTCCTTCGCATTTTGAAAACTGATCGCGTTTGCTCGCCACTCGCCGCCGCTCTTAAGGTGTTGCCTTGAAAATTGCCATTTGTCTCAAGCAGGTACCCGCTCGTGATTCCGTTTTACGGCTCAATTCCTCCTCCACATGGATTCAGGAAACGGACATCAGCTATGAAATCAACGAGCCGGATATTTATGCTCTGGAAGAGGCTCTGAGGCTCAAGGAAAGCGTTGCGGCTAGTGAAGTGATCGTTTGCACATTGGGTCCCGCGCGGGCCCAGCAGGCCATCAAAGAGGCGCTGGCAAAAGGCGCCGACCGCGCGTTGCACCTTGAAGACCCAGCCTTCGACAATTTGGATTCTTTCGGCATTGCTCGCGTTCTGGCAGCCGCGTTGGGCCGCGAAAAGGCGGACTTGATCGTGACCGGGCTGCAATCGGACGATTCAGGCGCTGCGCAGACGGGCGTGATCCTCGCCGAGCTGCTTGGAATTCCACACTCCACTATCATTATGCAGATTAAGCTGGAGGACGGAAAACTCCAGGTCAAGCGCGAGTTGGAGGCCGGCTGGTTCCAATGGATTGAATTGCCACTCCCGGCCTTGCTGACGATTCAGTCCGGCATCAACAAGCCTCGCTACGCGACGCTCAAGGGGATCATGGGGGCTAAATCAAAGCCGGTACAAAGGCTCTCGCTGGCCGCGCTGGAGCTGAGCGCCACGGACATCGCACCGAAACAGAAATTCTCGCGAATCTATGTGCCCTCGAAGAAAGCCAAGGCGGAATTTATCGAAGGCAGCCCCAAGGAAATCGCCGCGCGCCTGACGGGTAAGTTAAAGAATGAAGCGCGAGTGTTGTGAGGTGTAGCGCAGAGTTTTGCTTTTGAAACTCTGCGGTTTGCTTCCAAATCTCGAATTTGGGATTTGCAATGGGCTGGGTGGCTTGGCCGTTGGGTGAGCGCCTTGGCAAATGACGTTCTCATTATCGCGGAGCACCAAGGCGGCAGGGTTTCCCGCTCTACTTGGGAGGCAGTGGCGGCCGGCCAGCGCCTGGCGGCGGACTGTGGCGGTATTGCCACAGCGGTGATCCTCGGCGAAGATTTGGCGGGGCTTGCGGGCGAGCTTGCTGGCGCCAAATTGCGCGAGGTCCTGATAATAGAGTCGCCTCTGCTGCGCGAGTACACGGCGGATGGCTACACGCTCTCTCTGCGGCAGGTTATCGGCGAGCGGGCAACGGCTTACATTATCATGGGGCATACGTATCAGGCGAGAGACTTTGCTCCCAAGCTCGCAACGGCTCTCGGCACGTCCCTGGTAAGCGATTGCCTCGGCTATCGCAAGGAGGGATCTCGGATCATTTTCCATCGCCAGGTGTTCCAAGGAAAGTTTGAAGCGGACGTGGAGCCGCTCGGCAATCCGCCCTGGATGGTCTCATTCCAGGCCGGATCATTCAGGGAGGACTCGATGGAGCGGGCGGAATCCCAGGCAAGGTTGACCCAGCTTCGGGTGGACCTGACTGCCGGAGAGGTCAGAACTAAACCCGGCGAGCCCTTCCGCGAAGCCAAACAATCGGTGGACTTGGCACAGGCGGAAATCATCGTCGCCGCGGGCCGCGGGATCAAGGCCCCTGAGAACCTTGATCTGGTCAGGAGGCTTGCGGAAGCTTTGGGCGGAGAGGTTGGCGCCTCCCGGCCCATCTGCGATGGCGGCTGGCTGCCGATGGACCGCCAGATTGGGAGCTCAGGACAAACCGTCGCCCCGAAGCTTTACGTGGCGCTGGGAATTTCCGGCGCCATCCAGCACCAGGTCGGAATGAAGGGCGCGCGGACGATCGTGGCGATCAATAAGGACGAAGAAGCGCCCATCTTCGAAATTTCAACTTACGCAGTGGTGGGCGACCTGTTCGAGATTGTTCCCCCCTTGATTGAGGAGATTAACAAAATTAAAGCCGGATGATGGTAGCCACGGCGCGATTTGTGTGCTGTGGTTTTTTTCTCAGCCCAGGAGCCCACGGCGCACAAACCATGCCATGGCTACCCGCGTTTGTAGGGGCGCTGCTTGCAGCGCCCCTCGTGCCCGCGCTCGACCGCGAGCGCTCTGCAGCAAGGAGAATAAGTTGGTCTGTCCGATTTGCCAGAAACATAAAGCGAAGCGGTTCTGCCCGGCAAAGGTGGAGATGATTTGCACTGTCTGCTGCGGCACGCAGCGCGAGGTAACGATTGATTGCCCTTCCGACTGCTCCTACCTCATTGCGAGCCGCCAGCATCAAGACGAGCGGCGCGAGGTGGAGTGGGAGAAAATGCCGTTTCGTGAACAGAAGATTCCCTATTCTGTGCTCGAAATTCATGAATACTTGTTCATGTGACTTTCGTATATTATCTGTGAATATGCGGCCTGAAACCCTGCGCTCGTCTACTC
>JBOGJX010000356.1:0-16373 GCA_050745285.1 Terriglobia bacterium | reverse complement strand
CCGCAGAGTTTCAAAAGCAAAACTCTGCGCTACATCGTTCCAACTACCTCTTTCCAATGAGCCAGCGCTACGAACCGGCCCATCTCCCATTTTCAATCCGCCCTTGACTCAAGGCGAGGACTCTGCCATTTTTACAGGTCACACCCGCGCGAGGCGGGTCTGCGCGTTAGAGATAATCTCATCGAGGAGGAGTACAAGCATGAGCGAATACAAGTTGGGCCGGCGGGACTTTCTTAAAGCAGGCGGAGCTTCCGCGCTGGGAGCGTCAATGGGCCCCATGGGATTACCCGAAGAGGCCGCGGCGGCCCCGGCGCAGGACGCCAGCCTTCCTTCTCCTTCTCACGAAAAGGGATTCCCACAACTTGCCATGATCACGCGCTACTCGCCGCAGAAGCTCGCGTTTGCGGCATCCGCGAAGTATCAGGGCGCGGTGGTGAAGCTCGACCGTTCTTTCAACCCTGGGATGTCAGACTCGGCGCTCGATTCCGTCCTCTCGGCCGCTCGCCAGACCGGCGCGCGGATCATCAGCATTGAATGCATGGAGCCTAACCACATCGACCGCGACCCGGCGAAGCGCCGCCGCGCGAACGCATTTTTCATTCGCTGCCTCGAATTTGGACACCGGCTCGGATGCAAGTTTGTGGGCACATTCAGCGGCGCGACACAAGGCGCCTCGATGGGCGATCAAGCCAAGGCGTTGGCCGATGTGGTGAATGAACAATACATGCCTGTATGCGAAAAGCTTGGCCTTGGCATGGGCTGGGAGAATTACCCCTGCGATGTGAATTTTGCTACAGTCCCGGCCACGTGGAGTAAAGTTTTTTCCTTGGTGCCCAACCATCACCTAGGTTTGGAGTTTGATCCTTCGCATCTGGTGCGGCAGTATATCGATCCCTATCAAGCCGCCTGGGATTTCCGCGACCGGATTCTGGCCGTGCACGCCAAGGACACGGAGATCACCCAGCCCGTGCTGCAACAGGTGGGCATCGCGGGCGACGGGTGGTGGCGCTACCGCATTCCCGGACAGGGGCTGATTGACTGGCCCCGGTTCATCACCGTCCTGCTTCAGGTCGGATTCAGCGGAGGGATGGCGGTGGAGCACGAAGACCGGTTCTGGGATGAGCCTCCCAGTAACAATGCGGACGAATTTCCCCAGGCGCGCAAAGACGGCTTCATCCTCGCGCAACGCTTCCTCAGCATGTATTTGCCGACACGGCTGAGCTAAGAAGTCTTGAACTTCAGAAGTTGATGTAAATGGGTCAAGTTTTCTCACTTGGAAGGGCATGGCCCTCACCCGCCGCGGCGGGAAGCACTGCTTCCCCGCGGTACCCTCTCCTTTTCGGAGGGTGGCGCGCCTAGCGGGACGGGTGAGGCTGCCACGCTTCGCCGCCGGAGTGCTTTGTGATTGGGGACAAACTGTGTGAGAAATGCGGCCAGTTGGTCCCGCGCGGCACGGCGGAGTGCCCCTTCTGCGAAAGCCCGCTGGGCTTCAATCTGAGGCGCGAAACCGCGCTCCTGCTGAGTTTTCTGCTGCTCGTTGTTCTGTTCGCCATAACGGGAATTGCGGTGAAGCAATACCATTCCCGGGAACGGGCTCTCGGCCGGCAATGGTATGCGCGCGGCGAAAAGGAAATGGGCGGCGGCCACCCCGCCGAAGCGATTACAGCTTTCCGTACCGCCCTTTACCACGTGCAGGGAAACTCTCTCTACCAGCTTCGCCTGGCGCAATCGCTCGTGGACTCCGGCAGCATCGTCGAGGCGCGCACTTACCTGCTGCTGCTTTGGGAAGGCGATCCCGCTGATGGCCCCGTGAACCTCCAACTGGCGCGGCTAGCCATCCGCACCGGCGATGTTCCGCAGGTGATCCGCTATTATCACAACGCAATTGACGGTGTATGGCCGCCCGGCGCCCACGCGGAGCCTCGCGCCTTGCGGCAGGCCCTGTGCGAGTACCTTATTGACCACAACCACCGCACCGAAGCGCTGGCGGAGCTGATGGTGCTATCGAACGAGACCCCCAACGACGCCAAGCTGCGAACCCAGGTCGCCGAGCTCTTCCTGAAGGCGCAGGATTACGATATCGCCCTTGAGCAGTTTCGCCGCGCGCTCAGCCTGAACCGCCGCCAAGCCGCCGCCTGGGCGGGCGCCGGGAAGTCCGCGTTCATGATGGGTGACTATGAAACGGCGCGAAACGATTTAACCCGGGCGCTGGTTGAGAATCCCCATGATACGGAGTCCGCCGCGATGCTGGCGACCGCAAATCAGGTGATCGAAATCGACCCCTTTGACCGCCGCGTGCCGGCATCGATGCGGCGGCAGCGCGCGGTCGCCGCATTTGGGACGGCGCTCAATCGCCTGAAGGCGTGCGCGCAAAGTGGCGGCGAAAACCTGAATCCGGCAAACCCGCAAACCGGCTTGCAGCGCCTTTACGCGGCCGCGGTGAAGATGAAGCCCCAGATGCGCGAACAGCGGCTGCGGCGCAATCCGGACCTGTTGGATTCGGGAATGCGCCTAGTCTTCGAGATCGAACAAAGTACGGCGCGTGAGTGTGGGCCTCCCAAAGGTAGGGACCTTGCCCTCTCGCTGATCGGATCAAAGAACGGAGGGGCCGACTAGTGGGCGAAGATAACCCGGCCACTCCGCCGCCGCAAGAAACAGCCCCAGCAAGCGCAGAGGTTTCGGGCAGCCCATCCACCGTGCGCGGCCGTTACCGGGCTGGCTCTGAATCCATTCGCAAGGGGCTGGGGCTGGTGGTGCGTGGTCTCGCCCTTCGCGAAGGCAATCTCTTCCTGGTCCTTTCGGTTTTGATTGGGCTTGCCTCGGGACTCCTGGTGGTCTGCTTCAGGATCGCCATTGAATGGACCCATCTCTGGTTGTTTGGATCATCCCTGACGGTGTCGCCGTGGCGGCTCCTGAGCGTGCCTACTGTGGCGGGCCTCGTAATCGCCGCCTGCGTCATGCTCTTTTTCCGGAGAGTCCGGGGCAGCGGCGTGAACCAGACCAAGGCCGCCGTCTATATGTACGATGGCTACATTCCCTTCCGCACGGTCGTGGGAAAGTTCCTACTTTGCGCGCTCGCTATTGGCAGCGGACAATCGCTTGGGCCGGAGGACCCCTCGCTCCAGATCGGGGCAGGCATTGCTTCTTCACTCGGGCGCCGCCTGCATCTGTCGCGCGAGAAAATCCGCCTGATGGCGCCAGTGGGCGCCGCGGCGGGCCTCGCGGCGGCCTTTAACGCGCCCATTTCGGCCATCATTTTTGTGATTGAGGAGATCATCGGACTGCGCAGCGCGGGCGTCATCGGGGGCATCATTCTGGCCGCCGTGTCAAGCGTGGCGGTGATGCGCGCGTTCCTCGGGTCAGAGCCGCTCTTCCGGATTCCCGCCTATCACCTGGCGAATGCCACGGAGTTCCTGGCTTATGCCGTGCTGGGCGTTGTGGGTGGGTTCTCGTCACTGATTTTTGTGAAGCTGATCGGTTATCTGCGCCCGCGGTTGAAGGCCCTGCCCCCGTGGACCAATTATGTGCAGCCCGGCTTGGCCGGCCTTGCCGTAGGCATCATCGGGCTGCGCTTTCCGCAGGTGATGGGCGCGGGCTATTATTACATCGATCAGGCGATGCACGGACAGTATATCTGGCAGATTCTTGCCCTCCTCGCCGTCTTCAAAATCCTCGCCACCACCCTTTCATTCGTCAGTGGAACACCCGGCGGCATGTTCGCGCCCACGCTATTTGTGGGCGCCATGATCGGCGGCGCGGTGGGCGGTGTGGAGCACCACTTTTTCCCCGCGCTCACGGGGCCTGTGGGCGCGTACGCGCTGGTAGGGATGGGAACTCTCTTCGCGGGTTTCATCCGCGCTCCCATGACTTCCGTCTTCATGGTGCTTGAAGTCAGCGGCAATTACTCCATCATCCTGCCCGTGATGGTTTCAAATACCATCGCCTATCTGATTTCGCGCAAATACCAGCCCGTGGCCCTCTTCGACATGCTCACTCGCCAGGACGGCGTGGACCTGCCCTCGATGGAAGAGCAGCGCGAGGAGACGTCCTTGCGAGTTGAAGATGCCATGCGCTCCCTGAGTGGACCTCTCCTCCATGGATCAGACACCGTGGCCCAGGCGGTGGCTAAAATTGGCGATCAGACAGGGCCGGAATTTTTGGTTGTTCGGCTGGATAGCGGCGCGCCGTCTAGTCAAGGATGGTGTGTGATGAGCAAAGAAGCTCTCCACTTACAGTCGGTTGAAGGGAAAGGAACGGAAATCCTGAGCAGTCTGGCGCATCTCAAGCGCCTGCCCTGGGTGCACCCGGACCAGACGCTCGATGTGGCCATGCGGCTGATTGGCGATCACCCTCTTTTGCCCGTGCTTAGTCGCGCCGACGCTTCCCGCCTTGAAGGCATCATCTCGTTGGGTGATATATTGAGCGCGTACCGCGGGTCATTTTTCCACGCACCGGCTTTTCGAGAAGGCGGGGCTGATCAAGAAGAGGATAGGTCGAAGTAGAGGTCAAACTTCTATCAAAAACGTTCCCACCTGCGAAAGTTGGGCTACGCGGGCAGCGGAAAATGATCCTGGTAATAGCACGCTATCCACAGCACGAAGTTTGTGCCGTGGGCATCCAGTGCTTAGTTGCATTGACCTGGTGATTATTTGCGACTGCCGGAAGGGCGGGGTTTCAACCCCGCCGCCTCTGGGCGTAGTCTAATGGGCCTTCAGGCCCTGAAGCCGGCTTGCTTCAGGGGCTAAAGCCCGGGAATCGAACCGGAATTCTACGGCGGGGTTGAAACCCCGCCCTTCCTCCCGGCGAGGAACAATGCCGCTTATTTCTGCAACTAAACACATAGACGTGCAAATACCCTCGGCGCATAAGCTGCGCCGGGGCTATCTCTTATCACATCACGCCGTTTTGCTTGGGAGCAATCCCTGTGCGGCCATAACCTTCTCTAGCTTAGCGCGGTTTTCTGGCTTCATTGGAATCATGGGCAAGCGGTAAACCTCCTCCATCATCCCCATCATCGCAAGCCCCGCTTTAACGGGGATTGGATTGGTTTCGATAAAGTTGGCCTGCATCAGCGGCAGAAGTTGGGCGTTGAGCTTGCGGGCTTCGTTGTAATTGCCTTCCAGTAACAGCCGCGCCAGTCGGCTCATCGGCCCTGGGATTTGATTGGACACCACCGAGATGATTCCCGCGCCACCCAACGTCATCAGCGGAAACGTGAACGCATCATCTCCCGATAAAACGGCAAAGCCAGCATCAACTAGCCGGAGCACTTCCATTTGTTGAACAATGCTCCCGGAGGCTTCCTTAATACCGATGATGTTTGGGACTTGGGAGAGCTTTTCCACGGTAGCCGGCTCGATATTGGAAGACGTCCGCCCCGGCACGTTGTAAAGAATCACCGGGAGGTCGGAAGATTCAGCGATTGCCTTGAAATGCTGGAAGAGGCCCTCCTGGGTCGGCTTGTTGTAATAGGGAGCGACGGAAAGAATCGCCTGAACCCCCAGTGGGCTGACGGTCTTGGCCATGTCGCAGACGTGGCGAGTATTATTCCCGCCAACCCCCGCGACGATGGGAACCTTGCCTCCGGCTTCCTCAACGACCACGCGAATGACGCCCAGGTACTCTTCCTTTTCGAGCGTGGGCGTTTCGCCCGTGGTCCCGCACGGAACCAGAAAGCCGATTCCCTCCCGCAACTGAAACTGCACGAGCCTGCGCAGCGCGTCGACATCGATTGTGCCATCGCGCGTGAAGGGAGTAACGAGCGCCGTGCCGCAGCCCCGGATTTTGAGTGCCATAATGTTTCCCTCCCTGGCCGTATTCGCCGGGCATGATTGCTGCAGCCTCGGGCGTAGAGGCGGCTTCACGCCGCCATTTCTCGGCTGGCGGGATAAACCCGCCGCACCATCGGGGCCGGGCATGATTGCCGGTGGACTATTCCAGAATTTCTGCGAAGCTAAACAGCCCCTTTTTCCCCGCAATCCAGCGCGCGGCAAAGAGTGCGCCCTCCGCAAATCCCTGACGGCCTCGCGCGGTGTGGCGCAGGATTACTGTGTCGGCTTCGGAATCAAAGCCGAGTTCATGGGTACCGGGGACGTAACCGGCGCGGACGCTTGCCACCGGAAGTTGGCGCGGCGCCATGATGGGTCCAATCTGGCGCTTCAGCTCGAGGGCCGTTCCGGAGGGCGCATCCCTCTTAAAACGGTGGTGGGTCTCGGTGATATACGGCTCGTAGGCCGGGTAGCCCTTGAAAATCTCAGCGACCGCCCTGGCCGCGCGGTAGAAGAGCGCGACGCCAATGGAAAAGTTCGCGCCATACACCAGGCCGGTGCCCGCGCGATCAACGATTTGGCGCACTTCCTCGAGGCGTTCGTGCCAGCCCGTGGTCCCGACCACCAGATTGCATCCAATCGCCGCGCAACGGCGGATGTTTTCCAGCGCGGCATCTGGCGTGGTGAAGTCCACGCACACGTCAACGTCCTTGAAGTTATCCGGTGTGATCGCCTGGTAATCCTTGTTCGAAATTCCGTCTAGAACAAGCTTTACCGCAAACCCGCGCTGTGGGGCGAGTGTGGCAACCGCTTTCCCCATCTTGCCGTTGCCCAGTAAAGCGAGGATGAGTGTTTTCGGGGTTGAGGCGTCGGGCATAAAGGTGTCAGATCCAAGGTGTCAGGTATCAGGCGATCAGGACTTGGTCATAGCTGCCTGAAACCCGCCCTGAAAAGTTCGGTCAAGACCCCTCACCCGGCTCGCTCCGCTCGCCACCCTCTCCCTTGGGGAGAGGGCCGGGAAAAAGTAAAGAGGCCAGCCCCCTCCCAGCGGGAGAGGGGGACCACGGGGAAGCAGTGCTTCCCGCCGCGGTGGGTGAGGGTCTTTTCATGGCTTTGCGGGTGTCGCAAGCGCGTGACCACTCAGTATTCAAGATACCCTTCGGTCTTCATCAGCTCGGCATTCAGCAAAGCCGCGCCGGCCGCGCCGCGGATTGTATTATGGCTGAGGGCCGTATATTTGAACTGGAGCACAGGGCAAGGCCGTACGCGCCCGATGACCGTGGCCATGCCGCCTTCGGTATCCACATCAAGCCTTGCCTGTGGCCGGTCCTTCTCCTCCCGCACCACGATGGGATGAAGCGGGGCGGAGGGTAGATGCTTTTCCTGCGGGATCGGCCTGTATTGCCGCCAGGTGGCGATCAGGTTTTCCACGGTGGCCTCGGTCTGCAGCGAAACGGAGATAGACTCGGTGTGGCCATCTTCAACCAGCACCCGGTTGCAATGCGCGCTCACCGGAAATTGCGCTGGCTCAACGCGACCATCCACGAGCTTACCCAGGAGCTTTTGGGTTTCGCACTCAACCTTTTCTTCCTCGCCGGAAATGTAGGGTATGACGTTGCCAATGATGTCGAGAGTCGGCACGCCGGGATACCCCGCGCCAGAAACCGCCTGCATGCTCGTCATCAGAACCCTGTCAATGCCAAACGCCGCCTCAAGTGGGGCAAGGGACATGACCAGGCCCACCGTGGTGCAGTTTGGGTTGGTTACGATCATTCCTTTCCAATGCCTCTGGCGCTGCTGAGTGCGCGTGAGAGCCAGGTGCTCCGGGTTCACTTCCGGGATGAGCAAAGGCACGTCCGCTTCCATGCGGTGGTTGGACGAATTGGAAACCACCACGTGGCCCGCCTGCGCGAATTCCTTTTCGACCTCTCCGGCAACCTTGGAATCAAGCGAGGCAAAGACCAGGTGCGGCGCGCTGCCGGGCCGGCACTCGTTCACCATCATGCCCTGGGCGTTCTCTGGCATTGGCGTGCGCAGCCGCCAGTTGCAAGCCTCAGCGTAGGTCTTGCCCGTAGACTTGTCCGACGCTCCAAGCCAAACCATCTCAAACCACGGGTGATTATTCAACAGGCTCACGAACCGCTGCCCCACCATGCCCGTGGCGCCCAGGATTCCAACTTCAATTTTCTTCATAGCGGATTGCTTTTGTCCTCTCTGTTTTCTAACAATGGATCGTGTCGCTTGGCGGCCCGGTTAAAACCGTGCCCTTCCGTCCTCTTGACCAAAATTTTCACGGCAAACGCCCACGGCAAGAAAATCGTGCCGTGGCTACCCACGCGCAATGAGAAGCCGCACCAGACGGCAGTAGAGATCCACGGCTTCCACGAGGTCTCGCTTGCGAATGCGCTCATGATCCGTGTGCGCCACGTGGATCGATCCGGGCCCGAGGAGAAACGGCCGTCCCCAAGCGGTGAGAGATGGCAAATCGGTCGAGAAGGCCATCACGTCCGTCTCGAACCCTTCTAACGCCTCCATTTTTAGGGCCGGGGTTTTGCGGACGACCTCGAAGTCGCAGCGCCCTTGCAGCAGGCTTTCAACCTGGGACTGCAACTCCTGGGCGCCTGGCTCCTCTGGCACCGTGCGGAACAGCAATTGCGCCTGCGCTTCGCCGGGAATCACATTGGCGGCGCAGCCTCCCGCAATCACGCCAATATTCAGCGTGCCGGCGCCCAGCGTTTTATCCGCCGGAAGCGCCATTTTGCGCACATCCGCGAGAATATCCAGCAGCTTCTCAATCGCGGACTCTCCAAGCTGCGGGTAGGCGGAGTGGGCCATCTTGCCACGCACGCGAATGTCAACCCGCAGGTTGCCCTTGGTTCCAAGCGCGAGCTTGTTGCAGGTGGGCTCACCATTAATGAGATATTTGCACCCACGCGGAACTTTATTGGCCGCGCGCGCGCCGTCGCTAAGCGTCTCTTCGCCTACCAAGAAGAGCAGCCCCAGATTTTCCGTCCCTTCATCCGCCAACCTCTCGGCCGCCGTCACTTCGGCAGCCGCAATCCCTTTGGCATCGCACGATCCGCGTCCATGGATGAACTCGGAGTCTTCACTCGCCGGAATAAAGGGTGGAACCGTGTCCAGGTGAGTGCTGAGCACGACCTCCGGCTGACCGCGAGTGGCAAAAACATTGAACCGGCCTGGGGATACAGGAATCGGCTCAACCTTCCAGCCCCGGCGGGCCAGATAATCCGCCAGGAAACTCGAGCACGGGCCTTCACTGCCCGTGATGGACTGGATGTTGACTAGGCTCCGGGTCAGCCCGAACAACGTGGATTCCTGCGGTGGCAGCATGGAAACGCCTTCCATTTATTTGTCCTGCTCTGCGGCTAGGAGGTGAACGATTTACTTCCGGGCAGGGACTTGAAGCAGAGGAATCCGCGCGCCTCGATCGCTAAGCGGACCTCTCTATAAGAAGTTAGCCTACAACAGAAACGAGCGTCAAGGTGATTGCGAGTGCGCCGGGAAATCCTGGTCTTGGGTGCAACGGGGCACCCTATAGAACCAGATGCCCATGCCCTGGAGGGACGAGCGGTGCTCGCCCCAGAGAGGGCATACGGCGTGCGCTAGCAGCACCCGTGCACGGCCCGACATTCCCACCCGCCGAATCACCTCCCAAGTGACGATTGCAAGCTATACTGGATTCCGCGCGAGATACGGTTAGCGCAAACTCGGCAGGCGCACCGCACACCGGCTCAGCGGAGGTTTGAATGGCCCAAATTACAGCGATTTTCTCCGATGTGGGAGGGGTTCTCGGTACCAATGGCTGGGACCGTCCGGCGCGGCAGCGCGCCACGGAAAAGTTTAAGGTGGACTGGCTCGATTTCGAGGACCGGCATGAGCTGGTGGTCAACGCTTTTGAGACGGGCCATCTCAGTCTCGACGGCTACCTGGACCGGACCATCTTCTACCGCCCGCGCGATTTTTCCAAGCAACAGTTTACGGACTATATACTCAGCCAGTCCAAACCTTTTCCGGAATCGCTGGATCTCTATGGCCGCCTGGCGAAATCGGGAAAATATCTCATGGCAACCCTGAACAATGAATCGCTTGAGATCAACCTCCGGCGGATCGAGCAGTTCGGCTTGCGCAAGTGCTTCTCCGTATTCTTCAGCTCCTGCTTCCTGGGCATGAAGAAACCGCACGATGATATTTACAACCTGGCGCTCAAACTGACACAGCGGAAACCCGAAGAGTGTCTATTTATCGACGACCGGTTGCTGAACGTGGAGCGGGCGCGCGAGTGCCACATGCAGGCAATCCATTGCCAGGACGCCAAGCAGTTGGAATCACAGATGCAAGAGATGGGGGTTGGAGTTTAATCCCAACACTGTTCACTTAAGCAGGAGCTTGCCGTTGCGCTACCCCTGTAGGCCTCTGTCATTCTGAGCGCAGCGAAGAATCTGCTTTTTCCGCTGGTTTACAAGCCGTCGCGCATGCCGCTTTGCGGCACCCGCAACGCCACGAAAATACAGTGGAAGGGCACGGCTTCAGCCGTGCCGCGAGCGTCGCCCCCCTCACCCCCGTCCCCTCTCCCTGTGGGAGAGGGGGGACCACAAAGTGGTGGGTGAGGGCGTTTTCGGCACGGTTAAAACCGTACCCTTCCGTCTTCCTAACCGGAATTTTCGAAGCAGATGCTTTGCGGAGTTTACCCTGAGCGAAGCCGAAGGGCTCAGAATGGCAACCAAAATTGGTTTCCCAGCAACCGGTCAGAGAATATTTAACCGCAGAATCCGCTTCACGATTTCCCCAGGATCGGTCCCGCCAGTTGCGACGCGAAAGTCTGCAAGCTGATAATAGGGCATGCGCTGGTTAAAGAGCTGAGCGAAGCTTTCCGGGTTGCGGAAAAGCGGACGGTTGTTGATGCCCTCACACCGGCGCCACAACTCGTCCAGGCCGCAGTCGAGCCACACCGTCGCGCCTCCGGTGCTGTGAATGAAATCAACGTTGGGCGCCTGAATCCACGTGCCGCCACCCAACGCGATCACCGCGGGCTCCGTCTTCGATGCTTCCGTGAGCGCGGCGCGTTCAATCTGGCGGAAGAAGGCCTCGCCATCCCGCTCGAAAATCTCGCGGATCGTGATCCCCTGACCAGCCTCGATGGTGGCGTCAAGGTCTATGAACGGCCACGCCGCTTCGCGCGCGAGCAACTCTCCCACCGTGGACTTGCCACAGCCCATGAACCCCAAGAGATAAACCAATTTTCTGCGATGGCGGGTCATCATTTCCTGCCGTAAGTTGGCTTGAGTTTTAATTATAGGAAGCCGTGCGGAAGTTGACAACACGTGATAGGGGCGACGCGGCTATTGAATTCTGCGCGACAGCCGCAGCCCCGGGCTATTGCTGCGGTTGAGGGCTGATTCGAATGGTGCCCCTGAATGAGGTGAGCTCCAGGGTTGCGGTGCCCTGGTTATGCATGCCGAACAAAGCGGTCCCGTAAGAGGAAACCGAGGAATGGTGCTCTTTGCTGACCAGTTTCAGTTGATTGTCGAGTTTGCCGTGAACGGACCGGGCGTGGAGCTCAAACGACGAAGAGGGAGGGCAGAGGAAATCGATATTCCCGTTATAGGTGGACATGACGTAATCACCCGCCGGGACAAGTTTGCCTTCATAGGAGATTTGCCCGGAGGTCGTGCTCGCGTGGATCTGCGAGCTGGTCGGCGAAATGAACTTAAGGTTGCCAGTGACTGAAGACGCCTCAACATATCCTGACGCCCGGTCGATTTCAATCTTCCCGCCGAGCGAGTGGGCGATGATCTGGCCGCTGGCGCCCGAGATGAAAATATCTCCGCCGACGGACTGGACCCAGGTGTCGCCGCTCAGGCTATCGATCCGGACGCTGCCCTGCGAGTTTCGGATTTCGAGGCTCGCTCCCATCGGGACTTCAAGGGTGTAATCCACTCTCGCGTTGGCCCCCTGAAGACTGCGGTCCAGAAGGTGTGTGGCAAGTTGTATCTTTTCGGCTTCTCCCTGTGACGGCACTTGCTCCGTGTCAATCTCGATGCGCGGAGAAGCGATCACGTAGACCGCGGAGACTTGTGGGCGGTCCCAGCCCCTGATCACGACGGTTCCCGTCAAATTGGTGACGCTGATGCGGGGCGTGCGAGTGGTATAGAAGGTGGTCGTGCGCTGGAAGGGGCCGGAGCCATAGGCTCCGGCCGGAGCCATCGCCACCAGGAGAATAAGCCATAAGTTGCGTTTGTTGTTTAACCGTTTGATCATGGCAACGCCGTCCGGTCTTCTTTATCGAAGATTGTATTCGAGCGCGGTTTGGAGCAATCGAGCCTTCTCGACATAAGCGTTCGAAAGATAATCCTGCGTTAATCCATCCCCCGGTTGTTCCTTCATGGAGGCGCGGCACTCCTGAATCTCGCCGTTCAAGGAGTCGAGGCTTTTCTGGTAAGTCTCCCGCATCGAGGGTTCAAGCGATGCTTGATTGGCGAGGTAGGCTTGGTCGAGCTGATTGATCGTCTGGCGCAGGCTGGCGATATCCTGCGGCGCAACGTCACCCTGCATGAACGCTGCAGCGTGGAGCGTATTAACCGACTGCATGGGTGAATGAACGAGGTATCCCGGAGCTTTGAACAATACAACGCACACCACGATCACGGCCGCTGCCGCCGCGATGGGCGCTGGATATCTCAAGAATCCTCTGACGTTCCAGGGGAACCAGCGACCGCCTGCGCCCACTCGAGCGCGCTCGAAGCGGTCCGGGATTTGGATAATTCCTTCTTCAATTAAGGTAGCCCGCACGCTGGCCCACACCGTAATCGCCGGCTCATCCATGCCAGGCTCGGAACCGGCTTGCCGGATGTTCTCGACGTCCGCAAGCAGGCAACGGCAGTACTCGCACACCGCCGCGTGGGCCGTAACCTCCGCATGGTTCTCGCCCTCGAGATAGGCCGGGAGAACCGCCTGAAATTTCAGGCAGTAATCGCCAGCGGACACGGTATTAGCGCCCTCGGTCTTCACGGCATCTTCCCCTTATCACGTTACTGAAAACTCCGCCATGTCACGTTGGTGTAGCGAAGCAACTGTTCCGAAAAATTCGGTCAAGAGAGCGGAAGCGCACGGTTTTAACCGTGCCGCAAGGCGCTTCCCATTTTTGTTATCTTCCGCTGCGGCGATGGGCGGCTCGCCCATCGCCGCAGCGGAAGAAGGTCAAACGCACGGTCCGACGGCACGGCTGGAGCCGTGCCCTTCCGACTGAATTTTCATGCTTTGTAGGTGTCGCCAAAGCGACATGGCGCCTGCTTTGAAAATTCGATCAGGAGGACGGAAGGGCACAGCCAGCGCTTCAAAGGAAAACGGCCGTGCCGTAACGCCCTCACCCACCACTTCGTAGTCCCCTCTCTCCCAAAGGGAGAGAGGAGGGGGGTGAGGAGGCGGCGCTCACGGCATGGCTATAGCCATGCCCTTCCAAATCCCTTTTCATGCTTTGCGGGTGTCGCAAAGCGGCATGAACGACTGCTAAGGAAGAATCTTCTTCAGGAAATGGAGCTTGCCCTTTTTCTGCGGGACCGCTGGCGGCGCGGAGTTGCTGCTTGGAGTGGCGAGGCCTTGCTTGGTTCCGGTATTAGAGGCGCTGGAGCTTGAGGCTGCCGTGCCAGATGAGGAAGGTTTCGGATCCACCGCCGTGCCGGAGTTCAAGCTCGCCGCGCCAGCCGTCTGAACGCTGATGCTGCTTGACGTTTTGGACACGGCATGCGGGTTGCCGAGCTTCGCAATCTGGGCTTGGATCTGATTTTGCGAACCAAGAACGACGGGACCGTGAAGCGTGGTCGAATAATCAGGTGAGCTCGAGAATGCTCCGACGGCCTGGCGGAAAATGCTCCGATGGTCACGCCGCGTGGCATCCGCCTCGGCGCGGGCCAAAACAGCCTTGGTGGGCGCTGGGATTGGCGCGTGCAGACTGGCGAGTTGTTGCTTGGCGTCGTCCACGCGCGGGCTGAGCGGAAATTCCATGACCAGCCGGTCGTAGTAAGGGATGGCCTCCTGCTGCTTATGCAACTCAGCCAATGACTGGCCAAGGTACCAGAAAACGTCGTCGCCCTGACTGAAACTCGGATACTTATCGGTAATCTCCTTAAATCGCGATTCCGACGCGAGATAAGCGCGGTGGTTGTAATAAAACATCGCAATCTCGTACTCGCCCTGAGCCAGTACCTCCTGCACCTCGCGCAGCCGGTTCTTCACTTCCGGCATCAGCGGGTTGGAAGGATACTTGAGCAGAAATTGCTTGAATTCCTCGGCTGCCTGTTCTGCTTCGCTCGGATCGCGGTCCGACTTGCCCACAAGCCTGAAATGGCACATTCCCGCCCGGTACTCGGCCATGGGCGCTTCGGGAGCCGTGGGGAAAAAGGTAATAAAGTCCTTGTACTCCGCCTCCGCTTCCGTCAAACCGGAAATCCCTCCCTGCTTGTAGTACGAATCGGCAATGGCGAGCTTTGCCTGGGAAAGGAATTCGCTGTCAGGGTAGGTATTGATCAACGATTGCAGCAGCAGGCGGCCCGTCTGGTAGCGTCCGTGCTTGAATTCATTGAGCGACTTTTGCAGCAGGATCTTATCCGGCTGCTCGCCCGGCGCCACAGGCAGACCGGCCTCGCGGTGCCGATGAAAGAGGCAACCTGGAAGTAACGCGACGCTCAGGAGGAGGATCGCACATACGAAGGCTCGCCGCCCAGCGGGTGAAATTGGAAAGGGTTTATTGAAACTCATCACTCCCGGTGAAACTCCCCATGCTTGCAATTACCCCGGCCGGGTTAGGAACACGGAGCATAATCAAAACAGCGGTCGCGCCGGGACTGCCCGGCTGCGCTCTCTACAACAAGATCGGTCCCGGCGGACTCGATGTTGCGGTTCCACTCCGGAGACAATCTCCAGTCGCGGCGGGACAATCAGCGCCCCAATTAGGTATGGTGGGTCCTGCCGAACCCTGGTTCCTACACTACCACAAGTTTGATGCTTTCGGATACCCACAGGCAGCCTCGCTGTTGAATTGCCCTGGGCAAGCCAGGTCGCTGCGTTCGTTCCTAAATTTTACGTCCGCGTAGCGCAGAGTTTTGCTTTTGAAACTCTGCGGGTTTTGGTAGTGGGTCAGTTTAATGTAGGGGCGGGTTTACTCCGCCATTTGTGGCGGCATAAAGCCGCCCCTAAATCAAACTGACCCACTACCTGGGCTTTCATTGGGTAGGATAAAAACCCGTAGAGTCTTAAGAGCAAAACCCTGCGCTAGTTCTACCTTTGCTTTCTGCTTCCTGCCGTTTGCCTTTTGTAGTAGGATGCCTGTCGGAAGTAAACTCAGAACCAGCGGGAGTTTGAAGATGCGCAAGCTTTCTCGAAGGGGTTTCCTCCAGAGCGCTGCGGTTTTTGGCGCGGGCGCCGCCGCGCTGGGATTCAGCTCAAGCGCTCTCGCGCTCGAGCCCCATATTCATTTTCCGGCCGAGCCGCGCGCGCGACTTAGCGTGACGCCGTGGCCCTTTCGCGCCTACATCGAGAGTCCCACCAACCATGACCGCAATCCGAAAGTGCCCGGCATGGACCTGAAAGACTTTGCGGCGATGGTGGCGGGCAAGTTCGATGTGCACAACATCAACGCGCTGAGCTGGCTCTTCCGGTCGACCGATGCCAGCTATCTCGCTGCGTTCCGCAAGTCCGTGGCGGCGGCGGGTTCGCACATTGTGGGAATGGGCCTTGCGGGCGGCGATTTCTACAATCCCGATCCGGCCATCCGGAAGAAATCCGTGGCGCACGCCAAGAAGTGGATCGATATCGCGGTGGAAGTCGGCTCGCCAAACGTGCGCCCCGCCATCGACGCCCCGCGCCGGATCAAGCCGAACGTCGATCTCTGCGCCCAGAGTTACGGCGAGCTTGCCAAGTATGGCGCGCGAAAAAACATCGTGGTGAATATGGAAAATGACGACCCGTATACGCAGGACCCATTTTTCACCGTCGCCGTGCTCAAGAAGGTGGATAACCCTTACCTCCGCGCGCTGCCAGACTTCGGGAACTCAGCCGTGAAGGGACCTGACTTCAATGCGCGCGCTCTCACCGCGATGTTCGCGTACGCCTATAATATGACGCACGTGAAAAACGCTGTGACCGGCGAGCACGGAAAAGTGTGCAAAGTTGATTTCGATCGCATTTTCGGCATCGCCAAGGCGAGTGGCTACCGGGGATGGTATTGCATGGAGTATGACACCGACTTTGGCGATCCGTTCGCGGGCACGCGCGAGTTGATCAAGCAAACCCTGGCACACCTGGCGTAAAGCAGAAGGGACAGATGGAAGGAAGTAAGCGGGCGGTTGCACTCCGTAGGGGCGCTGCTTGCCGCGCCCCAGGGGATTTCAGGCAGATGTCATTCTGAGCGTAGCGAAGAATCTGCATTTTTCCAAGAAGTTACAAGCAGTCGCTCATGTCGCTTGGCGGAACCCGCAAAGTATGAAAAGGGATGTGGAAGGGCATGGCTTTAGCCATGCCGTGAGCGTGGCCTCCTCACCCCCGTCCCCTCTCCCTCTGGGAGAGGGGGGACCACGAAGTGGTGGGTGA
>JBOGJX010000355.1:0-2347 GCA_050745285.1 Terriglobia bacterium | reverse complement strand
GATGATCTGCCCGCGCTTTTGGCGCATCATCAGGCGCGCCGCGGCTTGGGCGCAGAAAAACGGTCCCTTGAGGTTTGCTCCGAGAATCCGGTCCCAGTCCATTCCGGTCAGGCGGTCCCAGCGAGCGGGGAAAAACATTCCGGCGTTGTTGACTAGAAGATCGAGCCGCCCGAAGTGCTTCCTCACTCGCTCGAACATCGCATGGACTTCGGCTGGCTTTGAAACATCCGCGCGAAGGGCGAGCGAATCGACCCCCTGCGCCTTGATTTTCGCGGCGGCATCGATCGCGTCCGCCCTTGAGGTGTTGTAATTCACCACCACGTGCGCCCCGGCGCGAGCCAGCTCGAGTGCAATCTCGCGCCCGATTCTCCGCCCGGCTCCGGTAACCAGCGCAACTTGTCCGTGCAACGAGTTCGCGTTGCCGCGAGTTTTTACCATGGCTTCCTTGACCCCTCCACTCTGCTTCCGGAGCGGGTTGCTGAAAAACCGGAATCGCGCGCCATAGAGGCGGCTTTACGTTGCCACCAGCCGACGGATGCCAATACTGGCGCGGCGGGATAAACCCGCCGCTACACATTTTTCAGCAACCTGCTAGAATTCATGCTTGGCGTTGAAAAATCAAGTCGTCATTTATACCAAGCCCGGCTGCTGCCTTTGCGACCGCGTCCGGGAGCAGTTGCGCGAGCTTCAAAAACAAACCGCATTCGATTGGGAAGAGGTGAATATCCAGGAAGACCACAGGGCATACGCAAAGTTCAAGGAAGAAATTCCGGTTGTTTTCGTAAACGGCCGGAAGGCCTTCAAATACAGGCTGCATGAGGGAGCTTTCCTGAAACTGCTCAGGAGTCACAAATTCCTCGGGAAGCCCAGCCCTCTCCCATTGGGAGAGGGGGGACCGCAAGACGGTGGGTGAGGGCCTTTCCGGCGGGGTTAAAACCCCGCCCTTCCATCCCTTTACAGAGGACAGAAATGAACCTCGATTTGCTTTCGATCACGGCCCACCCGGACGATACGGAACTGACCTGCGGCGGGACCATCATCAAAATGGTTCAGGCGGGTCACAAGGTAGGCTTGCTGGACCTGACCGCCGGAGAATCCGGCACGCAGGGAAGTCCAAGCCTGCGCGCCCGGGAATCGGCGCGGGCCGCGCGCGTCATGGGCATTGTGCACCGCGAGAATCTGGGCCTTCCGGACGCGGCGCTTGAGCATCAGCGCGAGTACAAATTGCAAATCGCCGCCAGGATTCGCGCTCTCCGGCCGCGCACCGTCATCCTGCCCTATTGGGCGGGGCGTCATCCGGACCATTACACCGCAGGACAAATTGGATATGAAGCGTGCTTCCTGGCGGGCCTGGCCAAGGCTCCGATCGAGGGAAAGCCGTTCCGCCCGCACAAGATCATCTACGCCACGATGTACATGCCGTCGGTTGTGCCCACGTTTGTGGTAGATATCACGCGGCAGTTGGAAAAGAAACTGAAGGCCGTGCTCGCCTATTCGTCGCAGTTCTCGCCCAAAGAGGACCATCAGAATCTGTTTCCCTCGGAGTCTGACCTGCGCGAGCGTGTGGGATCGCTAGCCCGTCACTTTGGACTCATGATCGGGGTACGTTATGGAGAGCCGTTTGTCACGCGCGAGGTGGCGGCGGTCGAAGACGTGGTCACCATGCCCGTGAAGTCAATTTGACGCAAGCCATCAGCCATCAGCATTCAGCAAACACTCAAACCCAGGCTTGCTGAGAGCTGATCGCTGACGGCTGAGTGCTCGCTTCAGGTTCTCCTTTAAGGTAGTGGCACAGTTTGGCATGTGTAGCGGCGAGTTTATCTCGCCAAATGGCGGCGTAAAGCCACCTCTACGTCAAACTGTACCGCTGCCTTCTTTAATCATCGCTTTCCATCGGCCGCCCTTCCGTTTAAAATAGTGAGGTCGAATTCTCAATGGGCGAAGCTCGATCCCGCCAGGAATTACATGTCCACGAATGCCGTACGTCCTCCTGAGCGCGCGCCGGGTGGGCGATCACGCCAGAGCCTCCCGCACAAGAGCGACCCGGCTGCAAGAAGCGCCTTCCAGCCGTTTCAGCTTACCCTGAAGCGCGCGTTGGATCTGGCCGCAGGCGCCACAGCGGCCATTGTAGCGCTTCCCCTTTGTTTGCTCATCGCAGTACTTATCAAAATGGATTCCGAAGGCCCTGTCATCTTTTCTGCGGATCGCGTGGGAAAAGAAGGCCGGATTTTCAGGCTGTATAAGTTCCGGTCGATGGTCGCAGGCGCGCAAGCAAAGCTCAAGGATCTCGCCCATCTCAACCAGGGCGGAAAGCTGATGGTCAAGATACCCAATGACCCGCGTGTAA
>JBOGJX010000354.1:0-15675 GCA_050745285.1 Terriglobia bacterium | reverse complement strand
CTTGTTGCCTAGTTCCGAGAATAGCACATCGAAGGCGTTGCTTTCGTAGGGGCGCAGCAAGCAGCGCGCCCCTACAGATATGTGCCCACTGAGCAGGTGTAGCGCAGAGTTTTGCTTTGGAAACTCTGCGGCCTTTTCATTTTGGATTTGCAATTGAAAGCAGTATCAGGACGCAGGGGATGCACTGCTCGCGGCCAGCTACGCCCACCACAAAACTACCTACTGAACCCTGGGCGAGGAAGGCGAATGCGATGTATCAAGCTTGCGGGTGTATTGGGCTTGCTGCTGCGCCTGGATTTGGGCCGAAAGCTCGTGCTCTTTTCTGGCCTCGGATGATCGTCCCAGGCGGGCCAGAGCGTCGCCAAGAAGGAAATGAGCCTGTGCGTATTTAGAATCAATGGCGATGGCGCGCTTCAGCGGGTCGATCGCTGAGGCGGGGTGGCCGAGCATCAATTCGGCTTTTCCCAAGCCGAACCAGGCTTCTTTATAGCGGCTGTTCGCTAGAACCGCTTTCTGGAAATGCTTTTTAGCCTCCGAGGGCTGATTCTGGCGGACCAAAATCTGGGCTAACAGGCAATTGGAGATGGCGTCGGATGGAAACCTTCAAAGCTCCTGCTGGAACTCGGCTTTGGCGCGCTGAGTGTCGCCGCGCTTCCAATACAAAAGCCCCAACCCGGAGTGCACACCAGGAAAATTGGGATCAGCCTTCTCCGCGGCCTGGTATTCTTCAATCGCGCTCTGCTCTTGGAAAGCCTTGTCATAGGCCGTCCCCATCATGACATCCGCTTCAGCCGAATCCGGCGCGAGCTTCGAGATACGGGCGAAGACCCCGGTCATGGCCCCGAAGTTTTTGTCGCGCAAGTCGGCTTGGCCCAGCATATAAAGGGTTGGAAGGTCGGAAGGCTTGATCCGGCTGGCGCGGTCCAGATACTGCGCGGCTTCAACGTAACGATTGAGCGCAAACAGACTCAAGCCGGTGAGGCTCGCCGCCTGGAAGTCGCCCGGCATTTTGCGGGTGAGGGATTTGAAGAGCGGCAACGCGCTCCGGTAACGCTGCTCCCTGAAGTAGGCGATGGCCAGGTTGCGGGTTGTGGTGGGGTCGCCGGGACGAAGCGCGAGCGCGCGCTGGTAGAGCGGGATGGCTTCGGCAGTTTTCTTTTGTTGGACGAGGGCTATGGCAAGGTCGTTCAGGATGCCGACCGAATGCGGATCAACCGCGAGGGCGCGGCGAAAGGCCGCTTCAGCGGCAACGGCGTCGCCGCGCGCCAGCGCCTGCGAGCCTTCGGCCAGCCAGGTTTCTTCCAGGGCCGGCGTTCGTGTGGATTGAGGGACTGCGATGCCTCGCGCCGCAGCGAACGCGAGCAAGAGAAAGACAAGAGAAACCGGGAATAGCGTCACACGTTCCCTCTCGCCCCGGTTCAATCCGATGTAGCGCAGAGTTTTGCTTTTGAAACTCTGCGGCATTTTCTGTGACCCCAATCAAAAGCCTGTAGCCTGTAGCGCAGAGTTTTAACGGCAAAACTCTGCGCTACATCGGCCGCCGGGCAAGCAGCGGCCCCTACGCTTCAAAAATACAACTTCAACCCCAACTGAATAATGCGTGGGTCGTGTGTGCCGGTTAATCTGCCATAAATGCTCGAATCCACGTTGGTGCTGACCGAGCTGAATGAAGTGTGGTTAAAGGCGTTAAAAAATTCAGCCCGGAACTGGGTGCTGAACCGCTCGCTGATTTTGATGTTCTTGATGGCGGCAATGTCCCAGTCGTTGCGGCCTGGGCCCTGCATAATACCTCGCCCCGAAGTGCCGAAATGGCCGATGGCGTCGGTAAAAGCCGCCGTGTTAAACCACTCGGCCACTGTGGCCGGGCGGTTAAGCGGAACGCCCGCGACGCGGTCGGGCCTGGGGGTTACGACGCTCGGGTCAATGCCAATGCCACCCGGGAATACACCAGGGATGCAGGGCACTTCGTTTGGGCAATAATCAGCCGCTCGAAAGGGGTCGTTGAACTGAGAAAACGAGAGCGGGAAACCGGCCTCGAACGTGGTGATGCCGGAAACTTCCCAACCGCCTAGCGCTCTCCCAACCAGGCCTTGCTGGCCGCTAAAGAAAGGCAGGTCATACACGTAGTTGGCAATGAAGATTTGCGGGACGCTGAAGTTGGCCGGTCCATAATCGTCGGCAAAGTTGTACGTATCATAAGGCGCCGTGCTGCGATCGGTGCTGCTGTTGGTCAGCGTCTTGGAATACGTGTAGGCCGCGCCCAAAGTCAGCCCGTGGCTCACCCTGCGGTTGACCGAGACCTGGAGCGAGTTGTAATTGGAGTTGAACCTCGGCGCAATAGTCGTGATTGCATTGTATCCGATGGCCGGCCGGATGGCGTTCACGTTCACCGTGGGCTGAGCGAGCCGATTCACCAATGACACCTGATTGTAGTCATACTCGCCAAGCAAGTGCGTACCCGCGCTGCCTACGTAGGCGATTTCGAACATGGTGTTCGAAGCGATCTGCCGCTCCACAGAGAAGCTCCAGTCCTGCTCATAGGGCACCTTGTAGGCCGGAGACCCTGTGGCATGTATGGAGTTAGGGTTGAGTGGGGTTACCACGCTGCCTGCCGAGGGGTTATCGAAAATGTTCGCCCCGGTGGTGTTGGTCACCGAAACCTTACCCACAAAGGGCGGATCGGCAAACGAATTTTGCTCCCAAATGCCGTTCAGCGTCCGGTCGTAGTAAATGCCGTATCCGGCTCGAATTGCCGTTTTGCCGGTGTTGAAGGGATCCCAGGAGAAACCGATCCGGGGCGCAAAGTTAAGGTTGTAATTGGGGTTCACGCGGTTGCCATACGGGGAGCAAGTGAACGAAAACGGCGTGGCCCCAGCGCCGGATCCGCAACCGTTCTGCGCAACAATAATTCCGTTGGCATAGTTCGCGGGGATGGCTGCCTGGCCCGCCACAAAGTTGCCGCTATTGGGACTGGAGTTGATGGCCGGAACGCCAGCCGGATTAAACGTGGCCGGATCAAAATTATCCAGGACTTTGTTGGCATCCCATGGCGTCGGCAGGAAACTGTAGCGCACGCCAAGGTTCAGCGTGAGGTTTGGCCGCACCTTCCAATCATCCTGAACGTAGGCTCCTATGTTGACGAAATGAAGGTCGGGGATAATGTCCCGGCTGGCCTGGGAGAAACTCGAGGCCTCGCCGAGCAGGAAATTCGCAAAGGCGGGGTTGCCGTTCCCGTTGCGGAACGAAAAAGAGCCGTTGGTGGCGTTGACGGCGTTTTCCGACTTCCGCATCCATTGCGCGCTGACGCCCGCGCCGATGGAATGATTCCCGTGAGCAATCGACAGGTTGTCGTAAACCTCCTTGTCAATATTGCGCTCATGGTAGGGTGAAACCGGGATGGCGACTCCCGTGATGCCACTAATGCCGAGGCCGGGCACGCGATGATAAGGGTCGGTGAAAGGCAAATTATTGGCTAACGCGCCTGTGAAGGCCGGGGAGACGATGCTGCCGGTGATCCGGCTGTTGATGGCGCCCCACGAATAGTTAAAAGCCGCTTCGTTGACGATGGTGGGCGTAAGATCCATGGTGATGTGTGCCACAAGATTCTTGCCGGGAGCATTCGAAGCCGTCGAGGAGATTCCGGGCAAGGGCTCGCCGGCGAACAATCCGCCCGGCTCCGTGGTGGGCACAAAATCCTGCATGTAGCGGCCGAACACCTCCACGCGGTTTCCCAATTTCTGATCGATGCGGACCATATCCTGCCGGTAATTGTTGATGGCGCTGAGCGGGTTGATGTATTCGTTGCCCGGGCCGTTGGGTTGGAACTTGGAATAGATATTCTGGATGTAGGCCTGGGCGTTCTTGCTGAAGCAGGATGAGTTGATCTGCGCGGTTTTTGCCGCCGCATTGTTGGTGATGCAGCCGGCGGGCGCGCTTGCCGCATTCAGTTGGGCGCCCGTGAACGCGCCGTTCACCTCGCCGGGCGCAGGCAAAACCGCAATTGCCGTCGAAGGCTGGCGAATTCGCCGCCACTCCTCAGACCAAAAGAAGAACGTCTTCGATTTATCCGTATTGTAGTGGCCGGGGATATAGAAGGGACCGCCGAGCGTAAATCCGAAGTCGTTATAGCGGAAGGGAGGCGCCACCTTGTGGGCCGAATTCAGGAAGAACGTATTGGCGTCGAGCTTATCATTGCGGAAGAACTCATATGCGTCGCCGTGGAATTGGCTGGTGCCGGATTTTGTGACCACGTTCACCTGGGCGCCGCCGCTGCGGCCATACTTGGCGTCGTAGGTGCTGCGCTCGAGCGTAAATTCCTGCAGCGCGTCGATGCTGGGCACGTTGAGCAAGGTGAGGTTCGACCCGCTGTCATTCACGTCCGAGCCGTCCACCGTCCAGTTGTTGCCGGAGGTACGCACGCCGTTGACGGAAATGGCGTCGGTGTTGGTAATGCCGAAACTCGGTTGGTCAGGCAGGTTGGAGGTCACTCCAGGTTGGAGCGTCACCAACTGCTCGAAGTTGCGGTTGTTCAATTGCAACTCGCGGATCTGAGTGCCGGTGATGGTTGTCGATTGCGCGGCGCTCGATGTCTGCACGGGTGTCGTAGTGGATAAGACGGTCACTGTTTGGGTGATGGCTCCGGTTTGGAGTTGCGCGTTCAATGCCCGGTGGTCGCCGACGTGTAGTATCACGTCCCGGCCAACGTAATTCTGGAAGCCCGCCTTGCTGATGGTCACTGTGTAGGTTCCATAAGGCAGCAGGTCGGCGCTATAGCTTCCGTCGTTATTGGTGGTCACGGTCCTTACGTCGACGTTTGTGGCGTTGTTGTGAATCACCACCGTTGCGCCCGGCACAACCGCCCCGGTTGAATCTGTTACGGTTCCGGTGAGGCTGGCGGTAATATTCTGCGCTCTCCCCACCACGGCTGTTAGCGCCAAAATCAGGACCGCGCAGAATATGAAACCAGCCAAACGCTGAGTTGAGAGTTGTGCCTGCCGCAACTGGCTTTTCACGATCACCATAACCTTCACCCCTTTTTACCAAAATTTTTCAAACAGTGAGAATCGTAATGGACTCTATGCTAGTTGTCAATATAAATCGCTGAAGCAGGGCGCGATAACGGCCTATATTTTTGTATTAGAGCATCAATGTGTAGCCCCTCAGAGTTAGGTAGGCGGCACTTCCCCGGCAAAGAAGACGCATCCCGCAGGGCGAAAATCCAAATCAGGTATCTGGCGCAGCAGAATATTTCCTGTGCTAGAATTGTGGCCGTTGATGACGATTGCGGATCGTGAGCATTTTCACCTGAAGAAATTTGCTCTTCGCATGTATTAAGACGGCGGGAGCCTTGCTCCCCCGCTTTGGCCGCTTGGGCCGCTTGGGTAGGGGCACGGCTTGCCGTGCCTGCGGCCGCAGCAAGCAGCGTTCTGGAGGTGCTGAATGGATCGCAGACGATTCCTAGAGTACGGCGGCATGGGTGGCCTTTCCTGGTATGCTGCGCGGCTTATCCCCGGATTCAGGGGCGGCTTACGGCTGCTGGCAGCCGGAGCGGCGCCGGGAGAGGACAATCCCAATTGGGCTGGCTTTGAATTCAAAGCCACGGCCAAAGCATCCAGTTACGCTGGCGACCCTCCCTGGGGCTACGGACCCGCAAATGTGTTCGGGGACAATCTGTTTGTCGGTTGGCAGGCGAATGACCAGGCACAAGGCGCGTGGATTGAAATTGGGTTCCCGGAAGTACGGCCTGTCAGCGAAGTGTGGATTCTTCCGGACCCGCTGCCGCGCGACATACTGGGCCAGGCGCCATACATTTTGACTTATTCGCGCTTGAAGTTTCTCGAGACGCCGCGCCACATCCAAATTGAGTTGTCGGGCGGCCAGCGAGTCAGCGCGGAACTCCACCCTAGTAATTATTTCCAGATCATTACTTTCCCGCAGACGGAGCAGACCTCCTCCCTCCGCATCACCGTCGAGGACGTCTGGAGCAAGCCCGGCGGCCAGGAAACCGGAATCGGAAAAGTCAAAGTTTTCCCGGAGAAACACGCGCTGGCGTTTGAGATTGACGTCCACACCATGTACGACGCCCGCAATAGTAAACCAATTCAATCCGCCACGCTGCATCTGATCAATCCGGGCGAAGAGCTTCGGGGCGGGACGCTCCGGGTTTCGCGCCAAAGCTCCAGGTCGATGCGGGTTCCTCTGGAACCTGTTCCAGCCAGGTCCGTGTCGAACCAGGACGTCTGGATTCCGGCGCTATTCGAAGACTCGGAAATGGAGTTTGAAATCGTTGCCGGACCCGCCGAGTTTTGCTGCAAGCGCGCGTTGCAAGTTCCGGCGTACCATTCCTACTTCGATGGTGGAACGTTCTCGCTGAATTGCACTTGCCATAATGACCTCGGCTGGCTGGATACCCAGGCAAAGACGGCGGATTACCGCTCGGCGGAGATTATTCTTCCCGCGCTTAAGCTTTTGAAAGAGTATCCCGAGTTCCTGTATTCCATGGAATGCACCGCTTACCTGATGGAGTTTCTTGACCGGCATCCTGATTTGCGGGGCGAGATGGCCGCGTTCATGCGCGACCGCCGTTTCACCTGGGGCGCAAGCTATGTGGAGTGCCAGGAGGTTCACGTTGGGCCGGAGAAACTGGTTCGCCAATTCTATTTCGGCCGCCGCTGGCTCAAGAAGGCTTTCCCTGGAGTGGACACTCACTTTTATGTGAAGACCGATCCCCCCTCCATGACGCTGCAAATGCCGCAAATTCTCGCCAAGGCCGGTGTGAAGTATTGCATTCAAGGGCGCATGCCGTTCGGCTTCTACAATTGGGAGGCGCCCGACGGGACCATCCTGCTCACCTATGGATATCACTACGTAGACCCCATGCGCCTGCTTGACCCGAAAGATAACCGGGGCTGGCTTCGCTACGCAAAAGAACGCGAGTATTACTACCGCCCTCGCCATTTGCCGAGGATGTTTATCTACGATTACACCAGCGATTATCTGCCGCCTCAGCCGGCCCTTCCGCCTTACGTGCGCGTGGAAAATCAGGCGTCGGAACGGTTCGCTGCTGCCTGGAATAACAATTTTCCCGGCAAGACCAACCGTCAAATCCATCCGCCGCGCATGCTCTTTACCACGCCGGAAGCGTTTCTCGATGAATTTACAAAACACCCGCTGGACATCACCACGCTTCGGGGCGATTGGCCCTTCAGTTGGGCCTACTATGATGAACCCAGCAACCGCGAGGGCTTACTGTTAGGCCGCAAGGCTCACAACGAGTTGCTGGCCGCGGAAAGGCTCTATGCAGGGCTGGGAGTAGACCACGGCTTTCCGGATTATCCAGCCAGCGAATTCGAAGCGGCCTGGAAAGCGAACACCTGGCCGGACCACGGCTGGGGCGGCAATCATGGCACCGTGACCGATAAGGTTTATAACGATTCCTATGCCAAGTCGAAGACGCTGGCCGATCAGATTGCCTCAAATGTGGGCAGCAAGGTGGCTCATGCCGTCGCCGTCAAGTCTGGAGCTCAAGTCCCCGTGGTTGTCTACAATCCATTGTCCTGGGAACGCACGGCCCCGGTCGCGTGCAATTTCACCATCCCTGCCGGCTGGCGGGGGCTTAGCTTGCGCGACGACGCTGGGCATGAAGTTCCCTACGAGGTGTTAACGGGTGGCAACGGCGAGGGCCCCGCGAAGATTCTTTTCATCGCGCATAATATGCCCTCTATTGGCTACCGTACCTTCTATCTGGAACCTTCAACGTCGGCTATTCCGGGCAGTGCGCCGGCGAACGATGAAGCGATGGAAAATCAGTTCTTGCGCGTCGCTTTCGGGAAGGGCGGCGTGAAGAGCCTTTTCGACAAGAAGAAGCAATGGGAGACGCTCCGCACGGACAAGTTTGACGGCGGTGAGGTGCTGCAATTTACAGCACCGGGGAACGCGTGGGAGGACACCGAGCGCGTGACCATGAAGAACTTTGACCGGACGGCTAACCATGATTTCCCCTTCAAGCTGATGCAAAAGACCCCCGTTCGCGCCACTGCAATCCGCGAGGCGCAATTCAAGGACTTTCGATTGCGCGAATCCTTTCACCTTTACGATGATTTAGACCGGCTGGATATTGGGATCGACGTGCTCAATTGGGACGGCCAAATTGAAAGGGAACTGCGCGCGGCCTTCCCCATTAATCTCGATGAGGCGCAACTGAGTTATGAGGTCCCGTTCGGGACGGTGGAGATGGGCAAGGATGAGCTCGATTTTTCTCTTTTGCCCCCTGACAAAGATACGCAATTCACGCCCGAAATATACGGTGGCAATCACCCGCTGCCTTACCGGGAAGCGATCAACTGGATTGATGCTTCATCGCCAGACTATCTCCGCAACGGCTGTCTCGCGGCTTCGGACAGCACCGTCCATCTCTTCCGTGACGAAACTGATCATCCGGTGTCCTACCCCGTGCTGCAACACGTCTTGCTCTCCACGCGCAAGAGTCTGGCGTGGAATCCGGACTATTGGTTTACCCAGAAGGGAAGCCATCGCTACCGCATGGCGTTGCTGCCTCACCGCGGCGATTGGCGGCGGCGTTATCGCGACGCCATTGGGTTTAACTATCCGCTGGCGGCATTCGTTGGCGGAACTGAGTCCGCCCAGGGAGCGAGCGCGCTTCCGTCTACCGCAAGTTTCCTGATGCTCGATCCGCTGAACCTTGTTCTCACCGCGATGAAGAAGAGCGAAGACGACGACCGGATCGTGCTGCGCTTCTACGAGGCTGAGGGATTTGAGTGCACCGCCCGCATCCGGCTACCCAAACCCATCCGGCAGGCATGGAAGGCCAGTCTGATTGAGGAGGACGAAGGGCCGCTTCACCCATCGGCGGATGGCTCCTTGCAGTTTACCGTCCGCCCGTGGGAGATTGTCACGGTGAAGGTTCAAGGGTAGCGCCCCATCAAGATACGGATATTATTGAGTGGTCATGCCGCGTTGCGACACCCGCAAAGCATGAAAAGGCCCTCACCCACCGCGACGCGAAGCACTGCTTCCCCGCGGTCCCCCCTCTCCCGCCGGGAGAGGGCTGGCCTTTTTACTTTTTCCTGGCCCTCTCCCCTAGGGGGAGGGTGGCGAGCGGAGCGAGCCGGGTGAGGGGTCTTGGCCGAACTTTTCAGGGCAGGATTACATATTATAGCGACGCCGCTACAGCGAAGGTTGTCACGAAAATATGTCATCCTCAACAAGAGGTGGCAAGATGCGCTTAAAAGATCGAGTTGCGCTGGTGTCCGGCGCCGC
Source organism: Terriglobia bacterium (assembly GCA_050745285.1). Classification (GTDB taxonomy): domain Bacteria; phylum Acidobacteriota; class Terriglobia; order UBA7540; family UBA7540; genus RH2-MAG17b. Next base: position 6,396 of record JBOGJX010000354.1, on the reverse strand, counting down.
CATGGGCATAGGCAAGGCGATCGCGGAGCTGTTCGCCCAGGAAGGCGCGGCGTTGGTGGTGGCGGACATTCACGAGCCGGGCGGAAACGCTACGGCGGAAAATATTCGCTCAGGGGGCGGGCGCTGCCTTTTTCAGCGTACAGACGTGAGCGTTGAGGGTGACGTTCGGGCGCTGGTTGATGCCGGGCTTAGGACATTTGGAAAGATCGAGATGCTCGTTAACGTCGTCGGAATCGCGTCCGAGGCGCCCACTCACCAGATGGAGTTGGCAGAGTGGGACCGGGTCCTTCGCGTCAATTTGACCAGCATGTTCCTCACCTCGAAGTATGTGCTTCCGAACATGCTGGCGTCAAAAAAGGGAGCGATCATTCATATCTCTTCCGTACAGGGGCTGATGGGCTTCCCCGGCTACCCGCACTATGCCGCGAGCAAGGGAGCCATCTTCAGCCTGACCCGCCAGATGTCACGCGAATACGCCGGGCAGGGCGTGCGGGTGAATTGCATCGCGCCTGGCACGGTAGAGACGCCACTGAACGTTCAAGTCCTCGAGCGCTCGCCGAACCCGGTCGAACTGCGCGCGGCATGGGAGCGGATGCATCCCATCGGCCGCCTCGGGCAGCCCATCGATATTGCTTACGGGGCGCTCTTCCTGGCCTCGGATGAGAGCTCATGGCTTACCGGACAGTGCCTGGTGATTGATGGCGGCCTTTCGAGCTCGGCGCCGCTGTAGTAGGTTGCTGAAAAATCCCTTTGCGTGCACCGGAAGGGCTGGGTTTTAACCCCGCCGGAAACGCCCTCACCCACCACGACGGGAAGCACTGCTTCCCCGTGGTTTCCCCTCTCCCTCGGGGAGAGGGGACGGGGGTGAGGGCGGGCGAGGTTAAAACCCCATCCCTCCGGCTTCAATCAAACACATTTTTCAAGAACCTGGACGAAACCTGATGACGAAAATTCTGAGTCTGGACGAGCTTGCGCAACGGGCGCCGAATGGCGTGCGCTTGGGGGTTGGGGGAGTGCACCTTTCGCGCCTTCCCATTGCGCTCATCACGAAGATTCTGGCTCTCGGCCGAAAAGATTTTGTGTTCACCAGTTGGGGGGGCGGCTTGGCGCTCGAACTTTTCCTCGAGGCCAAGGCCGTCCGCAAGGTAATCTTTTGCTTTTCAAGCCTCGATATCTTTGGACTCGCGCCGCGATTCCGCGAGTCGCTGGAAAAGGAGACGGTGGAGATCGAAGAGTGGTCCGCCCTGGCGATGATTCAGGGATTGCACGCCGCCCACTTTAATCTGCCCGAAATGCCATTTCAACTCCCGATAGGCTCGGACCTTATGAAGGCGGGCGATTTCTGGAAGGCTGCGGAATCCCACTTCACGCGGGAGCCTATCGGTTTCGCCCGCCGCCTGGATATTGACGTCTTGCTGCTTCACGCCCAGCGGGCGGACCGCGCGGGGAATATTGAAATCCAGGGTGCTCGCGGGCTTGATCTCAGCGTTCTCGGCGCGAGTAAGCAAACGTTGGTGACCGTGGAAGAAATCGTCGAGACCGGGAAGCTCGGCGAACCACCGCGATCCTTTGTTCTTCCGCATACGTTCGTGGCTGCGGTGGCTGAGGCGCCCGGTGGCGCTTACCCAACTTCCTGCCTGCCCTACTACACGACGGATTACCAGCGACTGCTCGAATACGTGCGGACAGAGCAGGCCCGGCGGAAAGCTCCAGCCAGCCCCGGTGCTCAGACTGCGGATATGAAAAGCGCATCAGAGGCGTCCGCCGGACAACAGTTTGTGTTCAAGGAGACCCGCAAGAAATTCCTTGCGACTGCCGCGGCCATCCGTATTGGCGATTTAACACAGGAGCGAATTGAGAAACACCGCCCCTCAAACGCTCCCAGCGATCCCGGCCTCTCTTATACGGTGGATGAGTTGTTGGCGGTTTGTCTCGCCAAGGAATATAACAACGCGAGCATCTGCTCGGTGGGGTCGGTTTCTCCTCTGGCCATGGTTTCGTATCTACTTGCCAAGAGAACGTACGCGCCCCGCTTGATGATCATCGCGCTCAATGGCGGATTCATTGACATTGATACGCACCCGATGTCCCTGACGCTTGCCGAACCGCTCGAATTCGGCAGCGCCAAAGCCATCTGGGGTGGCGACGAAACCTATCATTGGTATTACCAGCAGGGCCGCATCACGCATGAGGTAATTACGGTCGCGCAGGTGGATGTTCGCGGGCGAACAAACAACGCTTGGGTGGAGGGTCGCGGCAAGCGGGTGCGTCTGCCGGGGCAGGGCGGCATGGCCGACGTGGCCAACCTCCATCAACACTTTCTCCTTTATCTCACCCGCCACTCCCCGGAGCGCTTTGTGGAGAGCGTTTCCTTTTGCACCGCTTCGCGCGGCTTGCTGAAAGATGACGTGCGCCTTGCCGCCGGGCTGCAACCGGGAAAGGTCCGCCTGATCTCGGATCTCGGAATCTTCGAGCTCGATCCGGACGCGGACATTTTCCGCCTGGTGAGTATCCATCCTGGCGTAACCCTGGACGTGATTCGCCAACAGACGGGAGGGCGCCTCTTGGTGGCTGATCCTCTCCACGTCACCGAGCTACCCACTGCCCCGCAGCTCCGCCTGATCCGAAAAGAGATTGATCCTTTTGGCATCCGCCGCCTGGAATTTGTGCCGGGCCGCGAGAGGCTTGAGCTTATTCAAAGCATCCTCGAAGCCGAGGCGGGCTTAGTCAAGGATATTGCCGGTTCGTGTGTGGGGTGGTGATGTGCGCAGAGTTTTGCTTTTAAAACTCTGCGGCCTGTTTTGTGGATTGGGCAGAGCGCTCGCATCGCCGCGAGGTGTAGCGCAGAGTTTTGTTGTTAAAACTCTGCGGCTTCTTCTCTTGCCCAATGGAAAACCGCAGAGTTTCAAAGGCAAAACTCTGCGCTACACGGCCATAAAATAGCGGAACGAAGCCTAGCGATCCTTTAGAATCAACGTTTCTAAACTACCGAGCCGCCGGAAAATATTTAAAAGCCGCGGGTTGTAATAATCGGGCCATCCCCCCGTCTTAATGATTAGAAAAGCGTGATTAGGGCAGTTTCTGGGAAGGTGGCTATGCGGCTCGCGACAGCGGAGGAACCCGTTTACACCCTCCACCAAGATCTTGAGCAGGCTTTCGTGTCACACCACGCGCAGATGCTCCGGACCGCTTGGCGCATAACAGGCAACGCCACGGATGCGGAAGACGTGCTCCAAACCGTCTTCCTGCGTCTGCTTGGGCGGGACGATTCCGCGCCGCCGCTTGAAAACGTGCCGGGTTATCTGCACCGCGCGGCGGTGAATGCGGCGCTGGACGTGGTGCGAGCGAGGCGGGAGACGCTGCCGCTTGAGAGCGCCCCGCCTGCTCCACCACGCGCCGCGCCTCCTGTTCCCGGCGAATTGCAGGATTGCCTCCGGCGTTCGCTCGCCACTCTTGCGCCGCAGTCGGCCGAGGTGTTTGTTCTGCGTTTTATCGAAGGCCAAAGCAATGGGGAGATTGCCCGGATGCTTGGAATATCGCAGGTGCGGGTTGCCGTGACTCTACATCGGGCCCGCAAGAAGCTGCAAAAGGAGATCGCGCATTATCGCGGAGGAAGGCCATGAAAGACAAAAGCCGCTCTTTATTGGACGAGGCCCTGGACGAGATTCGCGGTGAGAAAATCGAACCCGATGCCATCGAGCAAGCCTCCCAGCGCGTGTGGGCGCGGTTGTCAGGCGGTGGCTCGTCCTCGCCGGCGCCCTCCCCAGTTGGTGCAACGGGTGGACCCATACGAGGCTGCGCTGGCTTCCAAACCCTTATTCCCTCATACCTGGCCGGGGCGCTCCCCGCAGCCCGGGCCCTACTTTTTGAAGATCACACGCGCGGGTGCGTGGCTTGCCGTCGCGCGCTCAATGATGCCCGGCAAGTTGGCGGACGGCGCCGCACGCCCAGCGTGGCCCTGACGCGACCGAGGCCAAGACCAAAGCTCAAGCTGGGATGGGCGGTGGGCGTGGTGGCCGCAGCCGTGGTGGCCCTCCTTTTGATTGGGGCCGCGGAAACTGGTTTACGGTGGCGCGGTGGGCCGCGCGCCACCGTGGAATCCGTCAACGGCGCTCTCTACGCGATATCCAACCAGAACATTTCGCCGCTCGCGCCCGGCGCCAGGATTCAGGCGCGCGATGAGATTCGCACCGGGCCCGGCTCGACGGCGGCGGTGCGCTTGGCCAATGGCTCGCTCGTCGAGATGAGCGAGCGCGCCGACCTTTCCATCTCCAAGGGCTGGCGCCGTACCACCATTCGCCTGGCGCAAGGCAGCATTATCGTCCAGGCGTCGAGGAAAGATTCTGGGCATCTTTCCGTCGCAACGCGGGATTGCACGGTGTCCGATAGGGGGACCATCTTTGCGGTCACTCAGGGAGTTAAAGGCGCCCGCATTTCCGTGATTCAGGGAGAGGTTCGAGTCCGGCAACGCGGGCGTTCGCAAACTGTCAGCGCGGGCGGCCAAATCTCCACACAGCCGGGTTTGGCTAAGATTCCCATCCGCGAGCAAATTGCCTGGAGTCCTGACGCGGCCCACTACCTGGCCCTGGTAAGCGAATTTTCGAAAATCGAAAGCCAACTCGAGGCCATGCCCGGCCCGGCGCCGCGCTACGCTTCGCAGCTTATAAACTATGTTCCGCCGGACACGGTCATCTATGCGGCAATCCCTAACCTGCAGTCCACACTGAGCGAAGCGAGCCAGCTTTTTCAGGAGCGGATTGCCGCGAGCCCTGTTCTCCAGCAATGGTGGCAGAAACAAGAGGCCTCAGGAGCCGCGCCGATGGCCGAAGAAATCCTTGGCAAGGTGCAAACCTTCAGCGAATATTTAGGGAACGAGGTGGTGATTGCCGTAGGTCGAGGACGACGGCCCGGGGATTATAGTCCCGTGGTGCTCGCCCAGGTTGAGAAGCCGGGACTCCGCGCCTTCCTTAACGAACAGTTGAGCGTGCTCAACCTGAGAGGAAAAGGGCAATTCCGCATCGTGGACCATCCCGCCTTGGCGTCCCTGGCAGCGGGGAACAAGCCAGCCGCCCTCATCCTCCTGAAGAACAACATGATCGTGATTGCCACGGACCCAACGCAATTGCGCCAGGTGGCGAGCCTCATCGGCAGCGGCCGCGCGAGCGGCTTCACTGCTACACCCTTTTACGCGGCAATCCATCAGGTCTATCAAGGCGGAGCGAGCTGGCTTTTCTGCGCCAACCTGGAACAAATTGTCGCGGGTTCCGTAAGTAAGAACATGGGAGTACGCCCCGTGGACGCGGGCGTTGCCGGACTGGGAAACGTGAAGTATCTGTTCGTTGAGAACAAGAGTCGCAGCGGCAAGCCTCAAAATCGCGTGGCCTTGACGTTCTCCGGCGAGCGCCAAGGGGTGGCTTCGTGGCTCGCTGCGCCGAGCCCGATGGGCACGCTTGACTTCGTGTCTCCGCAGGCGAGCGCCGCGCTCTCATTCGTGCTGAAAGATCCGAAGGCGCTGATTGAAGGACTGTTGGATTCCGCGCAGGGGCGCGACGGCGGTTTCAAGAAAGGTCTCGAGGAGTTTGAGTCGGAAACCGGCGTTGACGTGGTGAATGATCTTGCGGCCTCGCTGGGCGGCGAGGTCACGGTGGCTCTCGACGGCCCCGTGCTGCCTAGCCCGCAATGGGAAGCGGCGCTCGACGTGTATAACCCGCAGCGGCTTCAGGCTTCGCTGGCAAAGCTGGTGACCGCTTTCAACCTGAAACTGAGCGGTGCTGCGGGCACTCTGCGCCTGACCCAGGAAGAAAGTGGCGGGCGTGTTCTCTATTCGCTCCGCTTCGACCGCGTGAACGCGGGAGCGCCTTCCACGCCACTGCCCACCATTCACTATGCGTTTGCCGATGGCTACATGGTGGTTGCTTCGAGCCGGAGCCAGCTTGAGCGCGCCATGCAAAACCATGAAAACGGCTATAGCCTCGCCCATTCCGCGGAGTTCCAGTCCCACTTGCCGGAGGGCGGAAATGCCTATTTTTCCGCGCTTTTCTACGAAAATTTAGGAGAGAAACTGGGTCCTCTGATCCAGCAATTGGAAAGCAGCAACGCGGTGACGCCCGGCGAGAAAAGCTCTATCGCGGATCTCAACAAGAACCTCACTCCGAATATCATTGGAGCTTACGGCGAGCCGGACCGCATCACGCTCGTGAGCAGCGGCGGCCTTTTTGGATATGGATTTAAGTCGCTCTTGACCGTCATGGGATTGGCGCATAGCACGTCCCACAGGACGCGCGGGTTCTCTTTGTAGGGGCGCTGCAGAGGTAGCCACGGCACGGTTTGTGTGCCGTGGGTGTTTGCGTATCCGAAGGCCCACGGCACACAAACCGTGCCGTGGCTACCCTGACG
>JBOGJX010000353.1:0-8344 GCA_050745285.1 Terriglobia bacterium | reverse complement strand
TGGCGGGCGCAGCAAGCAGCGCCACTACCGCCCTCGTCCCCTGGCACGCACGCAAACTCTGGCGCTTCGCGTCTGTGCCTGCGATTTAAAAAATGAAAAGGGGCTTCAACTTACGGGATATTGATTGGCTGCTCTTGGTCGCGGCCCTGGCTCTCGCCACGTTGGGCGTCCTGGAAATTTACAGCACGACCCTGCATACGGCGCTTGCCGGCGAGTATAGGAAGCAGATCGATTGGGCCCTTGCCGGAGCGGTCCTGGCGCTGCTCGCAAGCCAGATCGACTACCACATTGTCCTGGACCAGTCTGTGGCGCTTTACGTGATTGGCGTCATTGGACTCGCAGCGTTGCTGGTGATCGGGCACCCTGTGGGCGGCGTCCGCCGGTGGATTCAGATTGGCGGACTCACTTTCCAGGTGTCTGAAATGGTCAAGTTGATTATAATAATATGCGTAGCAGCTTATTTTGCCGGACGCCGGGCAAAACCGGTGACGTGGAAGGATTTGCTTGCACTGGGGTTCATGGTGGGGGTGCCCGCATATCTTGTGGCGCGGGAGCCCGACCTTGGGACCGCGCTCACGCTTCTTCCAGCGGTCGTTGCCGGTGTATTTTTTGCTGGCATCCGGTTCCGGCAGCTCGTGATTGTCGGATTGGCGGCCCTTTGCATGGCGCCGATTGGATGGCGCCTGATGCGCCCCTATCAGCGCGAGCGCATTATGACGTTCATTCATCCGGCCCAGGACGTTCGGGGATCAAGTTATCAGGTGACCCAATCGAAGATTGCCATCGGCTCGGGAGGGCTCTGGGGAAAAGGGGTTGGACACGGGACGCAAAGCCGGCTCGGCTTTATTCCGGTTTCCCATGCGGATTTTATTTTTGCGGCGTTTGCTGAAGAGCAGGGTTTTGCCGGCGCGTTGGTGGTTCTTTTGCTTTATTCCATCCTGCTGATCCGCTTGCTGGATGGAGCGCAGGTCGCGGGGGACCGCGCTGGCGCGATTTTTATTATTGGCTTGGCCTCGGTTTTATTTTTTCAGGTTGCAGTCAACATAGGAATGATGATCGGTTTGTTGCCCATCACGGGGATTCCGCTGCCCCTGATGAGCCAGGGCGGTTCCTCGGTGCTGTTCACGTTCATCGGCTTGGGTCTTGCCCTGAGCGTCAGAATGCGCCGCCTGGTGAATTGACAGGTTGCTGAAAAACTCCAGAAGTCTATCATCCTGAGCGAAGCGAAGGATCTGCTTTCAACTGGAAGCAGCCACAGACGAGATTCTTCGCCGCCTTTGGCTCCTCAGAATGACAGTTTGTCCGGGTTTTTCAGCAACTTGTTAAAGCCAACCGCTGCGATTTGCCGCGATGTGAAGGTTTGAAATGGTTCGAAGGCATTGCCCGGATGTGGAAGGGACTTAACGCCTGGCACGGAACTTAAGCGCCGGAGGGTTCTCGATTCCACGGTGGGCGTGCAATAAGCGGCCTTAGCCGGTTCAAGACCCAAAGGCCGCGTGGGTTAAGCCGGAAGTTGATCCCTGCGCAAGCGGGTTGATCCTTTCGGGAACTCCCGGAAAGGAATTTCCATGACAAAGGAATTATTGATTTCCTCGTTCCCGCACGAGACGAAGGTTGCCGTGTTGGAAGACGACCAGTTGGTTGAGGTTTATTTTCAGCGGGACATTGATTCGGGTTTAGTCGGCGGAATTTATAAGGGCAAGGTGAATCGCGTGCTGCCCGGAATGCAATCCGCCTTCGTGGATATTGGCTTGGACCGCGACGCCTTCCTCTATGTTTCGGACTTCTTCGAGGACTCTGAGGAATACGACCGCGTCTTTACCGAAGAAGAGAACCGCGTCGCTCGCATTAGCGGCGCTGCGGCAGCCTTCCTAGCCACGCCGGCTCCGGAGCCTTCACGCGCTGAGGCCGGTCCGGCCACCAGCCCAGAAGGCCCCACCGCGGCCAACGAGCTATCACCGGTGGCCGCGGAACCCATGCCGGAAGAAGCGGCGCCGGAGATGGCGGCAGACAGGCGTGAAACTCCGGCATCGTCTGCGCCTAAAGAGGGCACAGGGGAAGACCCGAAGCGTGACTTTCATGGGCGGCGCAACCGCCGCCGCGGGCGGGGTTTTCGAGAGAATCGGTTCGAGCCACGGCGCGAAGCCAGCGAAAAGCCACGCGAATTTCGCAGCGAGGGGCCCTCGAAACCCCTGGAGCTTTTGCCCGGTGAATCCCTTGCCAAATACGGGGGCGGTGCGGTAGAGGGTTCGCGTGACCAATCGAGCCCGACAGCCGAAAGTACGTTGGCCGAAGAGCCTCGAGCCCAACAGACCAGTGAAAACGCGGAGTCTGCTCAGGCAGAAGGCGCCATGCCAACGCTTCCGGCCATGAAGGCTAGGCCGGAGATTGTGGCGAATACGTCCGTAGGGGCGCCGCTTGCTGCGCCCTCATCAAGGTTCCAGGCTCAGCCGCAGAGCGACGAAGCAGACACGGTCGAAGGCGGTGCAGCCGGACCCGACGCGGAAACTGCGGGAAGGCCGGGAGTTCGGGAAGGCAGCTTTGAAGATGTCCTTGCCGTTGCGGAGCAGGAATTTGACAAGCGCATTGAGCCTGCAAACGCTGAGGTGGTGGAGGTGTTTGCGGAGGACGAGACGCTTACAGATTCCGCTCCGAGCGACGCTGATCGTGAGACCTCGGACGAATTCACCGAATTCCCTCGGGGGGGGACCGCCGGAGAGACGGAACCTGTGCGATCCGGTGAAGAGGCAGCGGCCACAGCGCCGGTTGAAACCACTGCGGACGAAACACTGGCTGGGACGCCGCCCGGGCAGACTTACACTTTACGGGACTCACACCAGCGTCCGCGCGTGGCGCCGCGTCGAGGACGTAAAGGTGGGCGGCCATTCCGCGGCCATCAGGGGCGAAGGCCGGAAACAGAAGGCGCGGAACGCTCGCGCGCCGGAAATCATCAGCCTCTGCCAATCAACGAGTTGCTGAAAGAAGGGCAGGAGATCCTTGTCCAAATTGCCAAGGAGCCCCTCGGCACGAAGGGAGCCCGCATTACTTCGCACATCGCGCTGCCGGGCCGCTATCTGGTTTACATGCCGACCATCACCCACATTGGCGTATCACGCAAAATCGGCTCTGACGAAGAGCGGCTGCGCTTGCGGAACATCCTTCTGGAGAATCGCGGCTCGCTCACCGGGGGATTCATCGTACGCACCGCCGGGGCGGGCCGCAGCGAGGAAGAACTCAAGGCGGATGTTTCATTCCTCACCCACCTTTGGGATGACATTCGCACCCGCGCCGAGCGCAGTAAGGCGCCGGCGCTTCTTCATCGCGATCTCACCTTGGTCGAGCGGATTCTCCGCGACCTGCTCTCCCCCGATTTCAAGTGCGTGCGCGTAGATAATGAAAACGAATACGAGCATGTGCTCGACTTCGTCCACCGCTTTCAACCAGCGTTGATCGGCCAGGTGAAACTCTATACGCGTGATACGCCCCTCTTCGAAGAATTTGGTGTGCAGGCTGAAATTGACAAGGCGCTCAAGCCCAAGGTGTGGCTCAAGTCCGGCGGCTATATCGTGATCAACCAGACGGAAGCGCTGGTGGCGATTGACGTGAACACCGGCAAATACGTGGGCAAGACCAACCGTCTGGAAGATACCATCGTCAAGACCAACATTGATGCGGTCATCGAGATTGTCCGCCAGATCCGGCTGCGCGACCTCGGCGGGATTATAGTGATCGACTTTATCGACATGGATGAGCGGCGCAACCGCACCAAGGTGGTGCAGGCGCTCGAAGACGCCCTGCGCTATGACCGCGCGCCTACGAAGATACTCTCGTTCAACGAATTCGGGCTTGTCGCCTTGACGCGCAAGCGGGCCAAACAATCGCTCGAGCGCACGCTCTGCGAGCCATGCCCTTACTGCACCGGCGCGGGTTGGGTAAAGTCGGCGGCAACCGTCAGCAATGAGATCGTTGCGGAGGCGCGCAAAATGGCGTCGCAGATTGATGGCAAGCTGATCACACTCCGGGTGAACCCGCAGGTGGCCGCCGCGCTGAAAGCGAAGGCCGGAGCGATGATTTCGGAGATCGAGTCCGCGGCGCAGAAGGAAGTTGTGATCAAAAGCGACCCGGCAGTGCACCAGGAACGCTATGAAATTTTTTAGCGCTCGGCGAGGGCCATCTGACGCCACCCGCAAGGCTATGAAAGAAAATGGAGGGGAAGGGCACGGGTTCAGCCGTGCCGTAACGAGCGTGATATTGATCCTCTCCCACTGCGGCGATGGGCGTTGCGCCCATCGCCGCAGTGGGAGATAGCGCGAGCGGGGCGCGTTTTTCGGCACGGCCGTTTTTCTTGGAAACGCTGGCCGTGCGCTTCCGCCCTCTTGACCAGAATTCTCCAAACAATCACCGCTAGAAATGCCGTCGTCATTCATCCGTATCAAACCGCTGCTCTTTCCACGGGTCTCCGTAGCGGTGGTAACCATTCTGCTCCCAGAAGCCCGGCTCATCGCGCGGCATGAATTCCAGGCCGCGAACCCACTTCGCGCTCTTCCACCCATAAAGCTTCGGGACCACCAGCCGTAAAGGGCCGCCGTGCTCTGGCGGCAGCGGCTCGCCGTCGTGCTTTAACGCGAAGAGCACGTTCCCTTCAAGCAAATCTGCCAGCGGCACGTTGGTGGCGTAGCCCTCGCCGCAATGAAGCAGAACGTGAGTCGCGGCCTTTTCGGGCTGCGTCATTTCACAAATCGTGCGGAAGGCCACGCCTTCCCAATGATTATCAAACCGGCTCCAGCGCGTGACGCAATGGAAATCCGCCGTCACGAGGACTTTTGGCAAGGCAAGGAATTCCTGCCAGCTCAATCGAAGCGGCTTTTCCACCAAGCCTGCGGTGCGGAAGTCCCAATCCTCAGGGTTAAAAGCGGGCACGCTTCCGTAATGCAGGACGGGCCACTTCAGCGTCAGGGACTGCCCTGGAGGCAGGCGGCCTTCTTTCTCCATTTTCTGTTCGAGCGTTTTGCGCTCGTCGTCAGGCCATAAATTCACGAGAATCCTGTTATGAAAATAGTCAAAAGCGATGTTGAAAATAAATGAGTTGCGCGCCATCCTTCGTAGGGGCACGCCATGGCGTGCCCTCGGGCGCAGCAGGCAACGCCCCTACCTTGTATTCAACTATGACGGTTGCGGTTATTTTTGTGGTTGGGATTCAGACTGCTGGATGAGCTTGGCCACCTCGGAACTTGTGCCCACCGGCTCAATCATGACGATGTGCCGCGCATCAAAGAAGGTTTCCGTCGGTGCGTGCAATTCTTTGCCCCGCTTCACCAGCACATTCTTCACTTGCTTGGTTGTGGCGTCTTCTGTGCGGACGATATAGTAAACGTCAGTCATTTCCGGATAGCCGGTTCCGGCGCGCGAGAGCTTGCCGTAATAAACTTGGCCGTTATCGAGCAAGACCGCCTGAAATGGCGTGTTGAATTTAGGAACGCTACCCGCACTCCTCACCTTTACGATGACCAGGGCAAGGATAATAACCGCCACCGCCAGGCAGATCGTGACTATCGACAATACTCTATTCAAATCCGCACCTCAGCGTTTGAAGGGATAGTAACTTACCAGTAACCTGCAATAGCCTAGCATACCGGGAAGGTGTTGCCAAGAACAAATTAGGTACAACAGTGTAGCGCGGGAACATTCGTCTTTGAGGTCTGCGGTTTTGACTTATCAAGATCGCAGACCGGGAGAACACGGTTCTGCGCTACCAGCTCTACCACAGTGAGCGCTGTCATTCCCGCGCAAGCGGGAATCTACCCGCGGACGATCGGCCTTAGTAGTGGATTCCCGCTTGCGCGAGAATGACTTTCCCCAGTTAACTTGGGCAGTAGGTCAACCCCGCCCCCCACGCCTATGCGCCCGCCCGCATCCTTCGGCGCGTAACCCAAGCCAGCCCCAACAGCCCCGTGCCAAACAGCATCAGGCTTGCCGGCTCCGGCGTGGGCGAGGTCTTGCCAATGTTTGCCGTCAGCGTTACTTTATTATTAAGGTAAGAAATGTTCCAACTGTCAGCATTCCCCGGCCCGAAATCCTGCCCCATGATTGTCGAGAACGTCCCGTTCAGTCCTCCCATCGCATCAAGGATCACGAACTGCTCGTTGTTCACCGGCATGAAGCCGTTATTCAGGCTGATGTCCAGCGTGCCGTTCAGGCTGGCCAAGGCTCCTACGTCCAGCACGTCGAAGCTGCCGGGCGCGCCGCCGTTGATGTCAGCCATGATTGTGCCGCCCGAGCCCTGCGCGTAATTGCCCGTCACACTGAAGGTGCCGGCGCCGGGTTCATCACCGGGGTCTAGCATACCGCCGGTGTTCGAGACGTTGCCCTGCACCTTGCCCGTGCCGGTGAGCAGGCCGCCCGTGAGGCTGAACGTAGGCGTGATCAGCGTGCCGTCCACGTCCGTCGTGCCGCTGCTCTGGCTATATTGAGTGCTCGCTGTGAGCGTGCCTCCCGCCGCAACCGTCGTTGTGCCGCCACTCTGCGTGTATTGATTGGCGGTCAGGGTTCCATTCACCTTCGTCGTACCGCCGGACTGCGTGTAGCCCGACGAGCCGTTCACCGCGAGTGTAGTCCCGGCGGCGAGCGAAACCGTGCCCGCGTTGCTGAAGCTGCCCGCCGTCGCGCTGTCCTTGTTGGCCATCAGACTGACCGAGCCGCCCGAGTTATTGGTGAACGCGCCGGTTACGGTCAACGTGTTGTTGCCCGTATCGCCCGTGGCATTCCCAGTGAAGACGCTGCCCGAGTTGGTTACCGAACCCGCGCTCAACGCGCCGCCATTCTGCACCTGAACCGTTGACGTGCTGTCGTTGGTCAACGTGCCGCCCACGCTGATCGAGGATAACGCCCCCGCTACGGTCACCGTTCCCGCGTTGGCGTTACTAAGGCCGCCGGTGGTCGATACGCTGCCGCCGTTCGCAACCTTGAGCGTCCCGGCGTTGTTGGCCAGGCTGCTGGCGCTGAGCGAGGCGCCGCTCACCGCCACGGCAATCTCTCCGCCCGCGTTAATGTTTACAGCGTTCGTCACCGTCAGCTTATCGCTCGCATCGAACGCCAGCGTGTAATTCGAGCTCGTTCCTTTCTGTACGGTGAGGCTGCTCACCGTGTCATTCGCGTCGTTATAAGTCACCGTGCCGCCCGCGCCAGTACCCACCACCACGTCCTGGGTGGAAGTCGGAATCGCGCCCGTCGACCAGTCTGCAGCGTAGTTGGCGGAATTGTTCCAGTTGTCCGTCGTGTCGATCCAGTTGTCCGTGTTCGAGGTGTTCATCTGCCCCACGTTCAGCAGAACGTCGTTGTTGTTGTAGGCCAGCTCGAGCTCCAATCCGCCGCCGATATCGAGCGGACTCGAACCGCTGCCACTGTAGCTGCCGTAGGTGAACGTGCCAAACTCGCCGGAGCGGCCGGTGAAGTTCAGAATGTCGAAGCTCTGCCCATTGGCGAAGGTAAAGCCGTTGAGCGTGCTCACGTCCAGCGCTCCCCCGAGCGTCATTGAGCCGGTGGCGTTAATCACGCTGAACTGCCCGGCAGCCGTGCCGCTGATCAGCTCATCCAGCGTGCCGCCGCTCGTTTGCGTGTAATTACCGGTAATCGAGAGAGTGCCGGGCGCCGTCGTTGAACCATAGAACAAAGTTGGAATGATACCTCCTGCCGCCGTCCCGCCGTTCGTCACGTTACCCACAATCGTGCCTGTACCCATCAACTGGCCGCCATTGATATTCACGGTGGGCGCCGTCAGCGTGCCACCCACGATCGTATCGCCCGCCGTCTGCGTGAAACCTGCTGAGCCGTGCACCGTAAGCGACATCCCTGAAGAGCACGCTCCAGTTGAGAGATCGCAGGACCCCACAGAAACGGTGCCGTTATTGCTGAAATTGCCGCCGACCGTCACGCTATCATTCTTGGTGTCGAGCAATAGAGTGGCGCCGGAGGGGCCAGAACCCGAGGTGGTGTTGACATAATTTCCCGTCACGTTCAGCACGTTGCCTCCGGGGTCGGTCCCAAATCCGGTGCCCGTCTCCACCGCCCCGTCCGTGTTGGTGAGGTTCCCGTAAACGTTCACTACGCCTCCAAACACCGCGCCGAGGAACGAGGAATTTACATTCAGGCTCGCGCTGGTGGTAGGGCTGCCGATGTTGACCGTTCCGCCGTCCGCCCTTAGAGTGTTATTACCGCTATCGGTGGGCGACCCGTCCGTGAAGTTGTTGGCGGAGTTAAAAGTCACACCGCTATCCACTTCCAGATAACCGCCGTTCTCAAGGGTGTTGAGGTTGGCGATGGCGTTGCCGCCCATAGGGTCAAGGAC
>JBOGJX010000352.1:0-11125 GCA_050745285.1 Terriglobia bacterium | reverse complement strand
CGTGGGAGTCGTGGTCTTGAAGAGCAGGTCGCCTGCGCGGCCCTATCTGCTCCACCTTGTCGGCCAGTCTCCTCGCCCGGGCGAGAGCCACCAGGATTTTCTGGCTGGAATGAGGACTCGCCCGAAGCAAGGTCTTTGAAGTGGAACGGCCCGGGAAACCGCGGACCTGAACGACGCAGGTCCGCGCTACTCCTCTCAACCCGGCGTTGTCTCTTCGGGAGCCGCAGCACCGGCGCGCGCTATCTCGCGGAAAGCCTCCGCCTTATCGGTAGCTTTGACGCCGTGCTATCTCGTGCGGGCTTTACGCGGCTTGCGGGGACTGCACGTCGTAGCGCTCGCGGTGGTCACCAGTAGGCGCAGCGCCCGATTGACGGATTCCTGATCAGGAAACACTGTGGCAAGATCAGGCTCGATCAATACCAGGTTTGTGGCCGCCTTGGCCTGGCGGTAGTATTTTCCGCGCGTCGCGCGTCCGAGCCGCGACAGATCGTATTCAGCACGCAACTCGTCTTTAGCCGTTTTCGCCAATCCTTTTGGCATACTGACTCCTCTCTCTGCGGGTGGACTTCCGTGCGCTGATGATCCGAATCCGTTCCCCCCGCGCGCAGTGCGATACGAAGAGAATGCGTTGCTTGGCTAAGGTTCCATCTGCGGCTACACTTCCCGGATGAACTCGGGCAGAAAGCGCGCGCAATAATCACGGAACTCCTGCACGTCTCTCTGGGTCGGTGAATCATACGGGTCTCGGGAAGAAAGAAGAGATCCGGTCAGAAAGCCGGTCGCCGTCGCAAACGTGCGATCAAAGGCCGTATCGTACATTCCCTTTTCAAGCCGGGGAATTACGTATTCCACCACCATACGCCTCAGTCCTCGTGCCATCTGCTTAGCATCTGGATTCATTTGCTTGCACATTTCGAAATACCGCAGCATAAGCCGGGGACAGGCATACACGAAGGAACTGTAACAACCCCGCGCCCCGAATTCCCACTGCTCGGCCAACTCGGCCTCGCTCACAAAGAAGCGCACGTGGGGCGCGGCGTCGTGCAAGGCTTTTAGCTCATCCTTGCCACGGGCTCCTTTACACCCTATAACTGGGATGGCTGAGTCCATGATTCGTTTTAGCAGCCCAACCGTCAGGGGTTTCTTGGATCGCTCTGTGTTGTATATGATGACGGGAATACCAGGAACGGCTGTTGTGACGTCTTGGAGAAAACGCAGCGCCTGATCGTCGGTGAGCGCGAGCCAAAATGGGAATGCGATCTGGTCCGCACCCGCGCCAGCCTCCTGGGCATAAGCAGCCCGGCGGATCACTTCCTGCGTCCAGAGAGATGTGCACCCTGCCTGGACCGGTGTCCTAAAAGGCCCGGCCTCTTCGATCGTTGCGCTGACGACACGTCTCCACTCTTCCGGGGTCTGGGCATAAAACTCACCTGTTGACCCGTGGGTGTAAACCCCGTGCACGCCAGCGCGGCAGGTCCGGCGCACGTTCTCTCGTAACGCCACCTCGTCTATTTCGTCCCGGGCCGTCCAGGGCACCGGAAGTCCCGCCCACATCCCTTCCAAGATGTCCACGGTAATCATTGTCAATTGTTTGCGTCCTCTGCGTGAGCCGACAACAGATTAATGAGGATTACAAATTATAGTAACCCTCCTCCGAAAATTCGATCAGGAGGACGGAAGGGCACGGCCAGCGTTTCCAAGAAAAACGGCCGTACCGGAAACGCCATCACCCACGCTTCGCGGTCCCGTCTTTTTCTTCTGGCCCAAAGGGAGAGGGAACGGGGATGAGGAGGCCACGCTCACGGCATGGCTAAAGCCATGCCCTTCCAGATCTCTTTTCATGCTTTGTGGCTGTCGCCAGGCGCCATGAGCACTGCTTTCTGTTTTTCGCCAAGGGAAAACCGCAGAGTTTGAAAAGCAAAACTCTGCGCTACATCCGCTTCCCAATTGAAAGGCCCGCAGCACACAAATCGCGCCACGGCTACTGCTTTTTGTCACCTCCCGCCTCCACCCGTTCCTGAAGTGTTCCCAGAAAAATGTAGGCTTGCGACTTTTCCTGTGGAGATTGCGCCTCGCTTACGGCTTGGTGAGCCACGCCCAGGGCACTGTGGGTATCACCGGTCTTCATGATGATTTCTGCTTCAAGAAAGAGATAGCGGATTTCGTGTGGATCTAGTTGGCTCGCCCGCCCGGCAAGGTCACGAGCTTTACTCAAACTCCCGCCACTCGCTGCCTCAAAGCGGGCGAGGGCGGCGAAGGCCGGGGCGTAAGTGGGGTTGAAATGGATGAAGCCCTCGATGGCCGTTTCGATTGAGGAGCGCTCCGCATCGCCGGGATCATGCTGCATGAGCGCCATCGCGTTGTAGAATCGGGCCAACTCGCACTGCGAACAATTCAATGCCGCCTTCATAAACCAATCCGCGGCTTGCGAGCCGTGTCCCTCATGCAACTCGACCAGACCCATGCTTTGGCCGGCGTAGGAGAGTTGCGGATCGCGCTCTAGGGCGTCCTGTAGCAGCTTTCGCGCCGGTTCCAAGCTGCCCGTGCGCGCCATGAAATCACCACGGACGGCCTCGGATTGCGCGGGAGAAAGTGGTTCTACCCGATAAGAATCCTGGCCGCCGGGATCGGATACCTTCAGCCGGTAATATCCAAAGGCGGATCGCGCCACATAGGCTTGCAGGCTGGCCTGGAGTTGGTCCAAGTTGCCGAAGGCCTCCGTGGCCGCGGCGACCGGGCCCGTCCCAGCCGCAACGAGCCGCAAATAGTTATCGATCGGCCCCTTCTGAGCGACAGGGGTTGAGAACATCAAGTAGTCGGTCAACGCCCAGGCTTCAGCGTAAAACATGGTCCCCTTATTTTGTTCGTTGTAGTAAGGCGACGTATGGTCCACGGTGAAGAGCGTTCTGAGAGGTAGCAAGCGGCGGGTCCGAAGCAAATCCAGGTCCGTCTTACTGGGGAGTCCCAGCCGGACGTTCTTCCGGTCGATCTCCGAGTTGCCGTAGAACTCCGCCAAACCCTCGTCAAGCCAGAGCGGGATGTTCCGGTAATCGTCTTCGAGTACTAAATGGGCGTATTCATGATAGACCACGTGATATGGGTTTTCACCCGGAGCGCCGAGCAGCAGTAGGATGAAGTTCTTGTCCGGATCGCGCAGCATCATGCCCGTCCGCTCGACCTCTCCCTGCCTCAGCCATGCCGCGGGCTCGAGGGACTGAAAGGCCGCTTTGCCGCGCACCGCGAGAATCACGATGGGAAGATTGGGATAAACGCGCATCCCCGGAAATGCTTTCTGGAAGACAGCGCGCACCCGCTCGAATCGCAGGGCTACGCCGCGAGCCTCGGCCGCGGGCGCATCGCTCACCACGGTGAAATGGGGGCTGCGGACTTGCACCCACGCATCTTGCGCGGCAACCTCGGCACGCGCGGCGCCCGCGAAAGCAAAAAGCACGCACAGTCCGGCCCCGGCAAGTCGCTTCACAGGATTACCTCCGTTCCATTATGGGGCATGGACGGAGCACAAGCGAGGCGTGATTGGATTGCCGGAAGCGCATCGCCGGACCTCGCGGCTTTGTCGCGAAACGACGTTCTGCGGGGGGCACGCCATGGCGTGCCCCTATATAGCCAGATGGGGGTGTCTGGTAGGTGCGAGCGACGCCCACGGGTGGCGCACACATGGCGCGGTTTGCCATGTATGCGATCACCGGCGTAGGGAACTGCTAAAACAGGAACTTCAGGGCAAATTGAACCAGGCGGGGATTGCCAACCTGCGAATTCACCACCCCAAAGCCCGACGTGTTCTGTGTTCCACCGGGAGCGCCAAACTGAGGCCGGTTAAATATGTTGAAGAACTCGGCGCGGAATTGAACGCCGAGCCTCTCCGCCGGTCCAAAGTTGGTGGTCTTGAAGAGCGAGACGTCCCAGTTATCCGTTCCCTCCTGCCGCAGGTTGGGATCAACGCGCGACTCGCTACCATACGTGAAGGGAGCCGACTGGACAAAACAGGAAGTGTTGAACCACTCGCTCAGCCGGGTTTCCGGGCTTCCCGAACGTCCCGCATTAGAACATATCCGGTTCGGATGGTTTCCACCACCCGATGAGCCAATCTTAAGTGGGAAACCAGATTCGAACGTCGTAATGCCGTCCAGGCCCCAGCCCGAAACGAGCTTATCCGTCAAGCCGCTTGCTCCCGAGAGAAATCTCTGACCGTGTCCAATAGGAAGGTTCTGCACGTAGCTGATGACCATGCGCTGGGGGATGTCCTGCGAAGAGAGTGAATAGGATGATCCCTTGATGTTGTTCCAGTCGATGGTGCCGGCCACGCCCCCCGTATCGCTTTCAAGCCAGCCTGAGACGGTGTCCGTATCACTCATGAGCTTCGCTACGGTATAGGCTACCAGAAGCGTTCCGCCCCCGCTGAAGCGCCGCTGTACCTTCATCTGGAAGGAATGGTAGTAACTATCGCCCCACCCGGCGCCCGCAATGCTCAAACCATTATATTGACGGTACGGACGCAAGAGCTGGCTGGCAGTCACCGTAGGGTGAGAAAGGGGGCCGCTGGTGATCAGGCCCAAAAAGGGATTGGGGACTGAAGCATTAAGCGCATTCCCCATAGAGAGGTACTGATCCGGTAATTGATTGACATTCTGGTTGCCGGTCTGGAGGTGTGCGCCTCTTGATCCCGCGTAGGCCAAATCCAGGAAGAAGCCCTTCGGCAACTCGCGCTGGATATCAAAGTTCCATTGCTGCATGTATCCGGGAGTTTCATTAACCACCGGATCGCCCGCGCCCCCGGTATTCAGGAAAATCTGATTCAGGTTTGACGCGCGCCCCGGCGGTTGGAGGATCCCGTTGGGGTAAGGATTGCTGAAGTTTCCAAAGGGGGTGACACCCCCATTGATCGACGCGACATAGGGAGTACCGATGCTGTTCACGGGGTCATTGTTAGGACTGAGCGACCACGAAACTATATAGGGAATCCAGAAGATCCCGTAACCTCCACGTAGGACGGTTTTATCATTCACTTGATAGGCCAACCCGAAGCGCGGAGCGAACTGCTTATCGTCCTGGTTAAAAGGATTGCGGCTTGGCCGCAGGGAGGAGGCCACCAGCCCCATTTCGCCTTTCAGCGGCAGGCCCGTGGCCTGGGCCAATGGGCTCGCCGCATTCAGATCCCAGAAGCTCAGCCGGTTGAAGCGCTCGGACCACGGCCCGTTCTGTTCGTAGCGCACGCCAAGGTTGAGGGTAAGTTTATGGGTGGCTTGCCAGGTATCACCAACATAGACGGCACGGTAAATTTGCTGTCCTGCGGTGAGAGCCGGCATGCTATTCCCGCCGCCAGAGGGATACCCCAGCAGGTAGGAAGCAAAGCCGAAGCCTCCCGCGCCACCGATCGGAGCGTTTGCCGTGAAGTTGCGGTCGAATTTGAAATTCCCGGTCGCGTCGTTAGTTTGCGCGTAGTTGTGCTGAAGCACAAGGAACTGCGCGCCGGCTTTCAATGTGTGACGGCCTTGAATCTTCGTGATGTCCCCGGAGACGAACCAATTGTTGTCACGGTCAATGATCACGCTGCCCGAGCCGTTGGAGCCAAAGAGGCCCGACGACATATCCTGAACGTTGGCCTGGGGAAAGGTGCGCAGGTTCGCTGGAACTTGGGCGTTGGTGAAGGCGGGCCAGCCAATGGAGGTCAGGTCAAATCCAGTCGGCGCAACCGGCGTGCGATCGTAAGCGAGACGGTCGAAGCCAACATGGACGTCACTGATCAACGTTGGGGTGAAGCTATAGGTATCATCCAACACCACGTCGTTCGTGGTGAATGCCTCCGTGCAGCGGTCCTGGCAGACGCCGGTGCCGAACGGATTGATGGGCAGGTTCAAGTTCGACCAGCGCGAATAACGGCCATAGATGTGCTGCTTGTCGCTGACATTTTGGTCCACCCGCGCCACGTATTCGTCATTATTGCCGCCCACGCTGGCGTTGGTGATGAAGTTATTCTGGTTGGTGAAGGGATCGCCTGGGGCATTGGGCTGCGCCCAATAATGCATCAGAGCGGCTGAAGTTGGGTTAATCAGGTTGGTGGGTATGACGTTGCCCGGAAACTGCACTCGCGGGGAGGTCAGTTGGCCGTTTGACCCCACCGCGCAAGGTCCGCTCGCGCACATCACGGGGCTGTAGATCGGAACCTGCTTGCCTTTCGAATCCAGAAGGCCTGAGAAGTCGCCCTTTTGCTCCGCCACGGTGGGAACAGTTTCCACATAGGTCTGTCCTTGGCGGAGGCGGAAACCTTCGTAGCTGAAAAACCAGAACGTTTTGTCGCGCCCATCGTAGAGGTGCGGAATATAAAGAGGTCCGCCGGCGTTGGCTCCAAACTGGTTCTGGGTAAAAGGCCCGACCGGGATTCCGGCCTTGTTATTGAAGAAGGTGTTGGCGTTCAGCGCCTTGTTCCTCAGATACTCATAAGCTTCGCCATGGATCAGGTTGGTGCCTGACTTGGTCGTCAGGTTCATCACCCCTCCGGCAAAACGCCCCCATTCCGGCCCGAGGTTATCCGTCTGCACCTTGAATTCCTGGATCGAATCTTGCGTAGGCACAAAAGCCGGAAGGTTGAGGTAGCCATTATTCTCGGGCACGCCATCCAGGTAAATGGCGCTTTCGTTTCCGAACGCGCCGTTGATTTGGTAATTGTTAAACGCGAAAGGATTGGCTCCGGTCGGCGTCCCCTGCGATTGCCCTTGGGGTATCACCGAAGGAACAAGGGACATCAGGTTGAACACGTTGCGCCCATTCAACGGCATCTCCCCGACGGCGCGCCCGGAGATAACTTGGCCGAGTGATGAGCTCTGGGGCTGGAGCAGCGGAGTGGCCGCCGTCACCTCGACCGTCTGCGTTACAGCGCCCACTTGCATGGCGACGTCAATCCGGTAACTTCCCTGAATCTGAACCACAACGGGCGAACGGCTGAAATGCTTAAAGCCGGCCTTTTCCGCGTCAATCCGGTAGTTGCCTGGCTGCACGTTCACAAATCCATAAATGCCATCCGCATTGGTTGTGGTGACCGTCTTTCCGTTGGTCCCAATGTTGGTAAGCGTCACCTGCACCGCGGGAATCACGGCCCCGCTGGGGTCCGTGACGGTGCCGGCTAGCGAGCCAAAAGTCGTTTGGCCCAGCGCGATGGCGCACGACAACACTCCCAACGCAATACCGGCTAACACCTTCTTTGGAATTTCTGTCATCGCAGCATCCTCCACCTTTTAGATGATCTTTAAGAATTCCCTAATGATTGCGAATGGCCCAAATGATATCACCTAACCAGTACAAAGTCAATTTTGGGTGCGCGACAAGAAAGGGAAATTTAGGGAGCTTTTTTTGCGGTACTTACACCAGCGTGTTTATACGTTAGCAGCCGGTCGCGGCGGGAGAGGGCCGGGAATCGTGGGAGATGGTAGCCACAGCACGACTTGCGTGCCGTGGGCTTTTCTTTTGCCAATCCAGCGGTCCACGGCACAAACACCGTGCTGTGGCTACCTTTCGACAGAGGGCGGCAAAGAGGTCCGGCCATCGAACAACGCTGCGGAGTTTAAAAAAACAATTCCGCGCGAGCCGGTCATCCTTAAGGCTTAAGGCTGGATCACCGGCAAAACCAGCGCCGAGGGGTGCGCCGCGTCGTGATACACGGTGTTATCCGCCTTCACCGCCCGCGATCCTGCTTCCGGGCTTTCGCGCGTGTTCAGGTTGCGATCAAAGCGCGGGAAATTACTGCTTGAGACTTCAAGTCGCAGGCGGTGCCCTGCCAGGAAGTCGTTGCCTGTGTCCCACAGGTCGATGGTGAATTTGTAAATCTTGCCGGGCGTCAGGAACTCCGGCTGCTGCATGGAATCCCGGTATCGCGCGCGAATGATGCCGTCGGTCAGGTTGCGCGCGAAGCCCCCAGGGTCCACGTCGACCAGCGTGGCGGTGAAGTCGGTATCAACCGCCGAGGAGCTGGCGTAGAGAATCAGCTTCACTGGGCCGGTAATGGTGAAATCGTGGGTGAAAACGGGGGTTGAGTAGACCAGGACGTCCTTGCGCGCTTCGTTGGGCCGCTGGTCGCGCGCTCCGGGCTCGAGATGCAGCGAGTCGCAGCAGAGCCGGCCGCCGATTGTTGGAACCGGATCGGACGGATCGTAAACGAACCGGTCAGGCGATTCCTTGCCCGGCGCCTTGGCGCCGAGCGAGCCATCTCCTGCGGCCGAGTTCGCCTTCCCTTCCGAATGCAGATAAAACGGCGTGCTTTGTGCATTCCGGGGCGGCCACGTGTCCGCCTCTCGCCACTCGTTCCGGCCCATCAAAAAATACCTTACCGGCTTCTCCTGGGCCACTCCGTTGTGAACGTCTTTTAATAAGTAGTCGTACCAGCGGATCATGATGGCGTTGGTATCCACCACGGATTGAGCGCCAAAATCCACATCGCCTACCTTCCGCCCGAATCCCGCATGGCCGCCTACGATGACTAGCAGCCGCTGGCCATTGCGCGCCGCTTCCGTTCCCCCGCGCGCCTTGACGCCCATGTAATTGCGAAGCGTCCCGTCTAAGAAGAGGTCATACCATCCTCCGGTATGAAACGCGGGCACGCGAATGCGCGAATAATCCGCCTCAATAGACCACTGCTTCCAATAATCGTCATACGTTGGATGATGGAGCCAATCAATAAAGTAAGGAGCGAGCGCCCGGAGGCCGGCACTTCCTAACGTGGCGGGCGCGGGGAATAGCGAGTAATGGTCAAGTGGAAGCGCGTTGGCATCGTGCATGGCGTTCGTCTGCTCAGCCACGCGGCGGTCAAGCGTGTTTTGCGCCAGGCCGGAGGTCCAGGACTCGCCAAACCATTGAGTGAAAGCGCCACCCTGATAAGTCCAGTTCCGATGGTAGTTCGAAGCGGTCACCACCGGGAAAATCCCGGCCAGGTGCGGCGGGTGGGCGATGGCCGCGAGCATTTGCGTGGCGCCCACGTAGGAGCCACCGAACATGCCCACCTTGCCGTCTGATTGCGGGAGCGCCGCCGCCCACTCTATCGTGTCAAAACCATCCTGAGACTCATGCTTAAACGGGTACCACTCGCCTTCCGAGGCATAGCGGCCGCGGCAATCTTGAATGATCACGACGTACCCGTGAGCGGCGTCCTTGTCGGCCCTTTCGACCTCGCCCGCCTTGTTGTACGGTGTGCGCTCAAGCAAGACCGGGAACTTGCCTGGCGCATCGGGGCGGTATATGTCCGCGCGCAGGGTTACGCCATCCCGCATCCGCACGGCCACATTCTGCTCGATGATCACCTTGTATTGCTGGGCCACGGCGCCGGCCGCCGCAATTCCAATCCATATCACGGCTCCGAGAGCCAGGGCAACAGTCTTCTTCATGGTTTGTTCTCCAGCTTGATATGGTTTGCCGGACGGCGAAAAAGTCCGCATTTGCTGTGGCGGCAACGGAAACATCGTCCATTTAATAGTACTTATGTTAGGTTCTCTTCAGATGTGTCAGGGCATGGCTTTAGCCATGCCGGAAGCGTGGCCTCCCTCATCCCCTCTCCCTCAGGGCGAGGGGGACCGCGAAGCGGGCGGTGAGGGCTTTCGTGGCACGGCTGAAGCCGTGCCCTGACCGCTGCTATACCGGCTTAATATAGTAATGCTAATTGCTGGACACTCAGTCGATCGTGGGCTGCGGCTGGCGCTGCTCGCGTTTAATCCAGCGATACGCCGCAATGGAATTCTTCCAGAAGAACTTTTCGGCAACAGCGGCATCCTTGCTTTTGAAGTACTCGCGGACGACACTCAGCACTTGCGGATACGATCCCCAGTGATCGCTGTTTGGCCAGTCGCTGCCATACATCAGCCGGTCCTCGCCGAAAATATCCCACAGCTCATTCAGTCTCTGCCGGTAGAAATCCTGGTCATAAGAGACCGCATCGCCAACCCGGCGGAGGACTTCGGAAATCTTAACGTAGACTTGAGGGCGCTTCCCAAGCTCCCGCAAGTTGGCCTCGAGCGCGCTGCGAGACCGTGATTCCACGGGAGGCTCAAGCTGCGGCAGATGATCGATTACCACTCGCAGACTGGGAATCTGATCGGTGAGCCGTATCACGGCCAGGATCAGCGCGGGGTCTGGATTGGCGGTATCCAGCTCCAGACCGGCATCCGCAAGAGCCTTAAGGTCTGAAATGAATTCCGGTCTTGGCAGTTGTTCGCTGAGGTTCCGGCCCCACAGATTCCCATATCGAATGCCGCGAAACAACGGGTTGCGGTGAAACCGTTCCAAATGCTCGCGAAACTCCGGTTTGCCTGGCTCCAAGTCTCCGACCGTCCCGACAATTATCGTGTCTTTCGCTGCCACGTCCAGAACCCACTGGTTGTCCTCCAACCAGGGGCTGCATTCGACCTCGATCGCGCCGACTATACCTAGCCCTTTCGTGACCTTCCGGTACCTGCCGGGCAACGCAGGCCGGTATAAGATTGCATCATCCCTGGTGGGCCAAGGCACACCTTGAGAGCGTCTTGGGTCAAACAGATGAATGTGCGTGTCAATGGCCGGTATCAATGTGGGTTTTCCACCCGCACCGGGACCCACGATGCTCAAGACGGCTCCTAGAAATCCTCTCCGATCCACGCCGCCATTCTATCACCGGAAGATGGCAGCCTTGTGGCTGGTCGAAGGCTTAAGCATTGTGCAGGCGCGTTGGCGGCATGTGACTAGCGAGACTTCGCCTCACACCCACAAGACGTGTTCAGCGGCAGAGCCGCAAAGACATCACGAAAAACTTGACTTGTTCGCATCAAGTTTCGCAACTTTAGAATTCTATTGATTCACATTCAGTGCGCCCGGCTCGCGCGCTTACTTGGCGGTGTAGCCTCCATCCACCATCAAATGCGCTCCGGTAACGTAGGATGCTTCCTCCGATGCCAGAAAAAGCACGGCGTTGGCCACTTCCCGCACCTGTCCGATGCGTCCCAGCAACGTTTTTTAACAATCTTCGGCTTGAAACTGCTCAAAAGTGATCCCCGCCTGCTGCAGGTGCCGCTGGGAAGCCTCGGTCAGACTCGGTCCTGGGCACACCGCATTGACGCGGATTTTGTACGGTCCCAGGTCCATCGCCATGCAG